>WHTL01000088.1 GCA_009377735.1 Acidimicrobiia bacterium | reverse complement strand
GTCCACAAAAGACGGAGCAGCTCCACCGTCTCCTCGAGATGTTTTCTGCGTTGGGATCGCAGTATCTCGAAGGCGGCGAATTCGTCGTCTCTGTGGCCCATCCCCAGACCACACACCAACCTCCCATCCGACATCTCTTGAAGGAGGGCGGTCTGTTCGGCTAGGGAGACCGGGTGCTGTAGTGGGGCGACCACCACGGCGGGGCCGAGAAGGACCCGTTCTGTCACCGTGGCGAGTGCCGCCAGACCGATCAAGGGGGCCGGGCTGTCCTTGTCGTCGCGGAAGTGGGACTCGGCCACCCACACCGAGTCGTAGCCGAGGGACTCGGCGGCTCTAGCCTGCGCGACCGTGTTGGCCCATCTGTGGGCCTCTCCGCAAATCAAGAGCCCCGTTTGCAGCATTCCATCCTTCCGGGTCGTATCGATTGAGACGACCGACCGCTCAGGCTACTCTCCCTGCCCAGCGACCGGTCGAGCACCACTGCCGACCCTAAGGAGTTTTCCACTTTGGCCCACGATGAGTGACTCCCCCATCCTCAGTACGCATGGGGTCTCGAAGACCTTTGCCGTCAAGGACGGCGAGCTCCTGGCGATACAGGACCTCGACCTCGAGATCGCCGAGGGGGATTTCGTCTGCATCGTTGGTGCCTCGGGTTGTGGCAAGACCACCCTCCTCAACATGTTCGCCGGGTTCATCCAGCCCACCACGGGAGAGGTGAGGCTGCGGGGGGAAGCGATCACGGGTGTCGAGCCCCGCTGTGGGATGGTCTTCCAGTCATACGCCCTCCTTCCGTGGAAGACCGTGAGGAAGAACGTCCAGTTCGGGCCCAAGATGCAGGGCATCGGGCGTGAGGAGCGGGAGGCGATCGCCGACCGCTATATCGAGATGGTCAACCTGAAGGGCTTCGAAGACCACTACCCGCCGGAACTATCGGGAGGTATGCAGCAACGCGTCACCTTCGCTCGGATCCTCGCCGCCAATCCCGAGGTCTTTCTCATGGACGAGCCCTTCGCTGCGCTGGACGCCATGACTCGCCAGGTGATGCAACAGGAACTCCTCCGCATCCACGAAGAGAGCGGCAAGACCACCGTGTTCGTCACCCACAACATCGACGAGGCGCTCCTCCTTTCCGACACCGTCGTGGTGATGTCGGCCCGACCCGGAAGGGTGAAGACGATCATCAGCAACGACCTGCCCCGACCCAGGAAGATCGATGTCCAACTGTCATCCGACTATCTCCGGGTGAAACAGGAGATCTGGGGACACGTGGAAGAGGAGGTCAAAGGTCACATGGAGGCCACCGGAGTCACATTCGGCGACGACGACTGAAACCGAAAACGTCAGGCTGTAGAACGTTCCGCTAGACGCAACGCCTTGGTGCTATATCAGCGAAGCGGCTGCAAAGGAGACCATGGCGACGATCGCCGCGGAGCTGGTGGATGCGAGCACGAACGTTCGCGTCTGCTGACGTAACTCGCCGTGGAAGTCGTGGAGTCGGTCGTCAAACCGCTCCATCAGCGTCTCCAGCCGGTCCATCCGGTCTTCCAGTCGGTCCATCCGGTCTTCGAGCCGGTCCATCCGGTCCTCGAGATGGCCGACACGGAGCTTGACGATCTCGATGTTGGCACTGAGATCGTCGATGTCAGTCCTGGTGATATCGCTCGTCTGCGGCATTATTTCTATGAGAGTCTCTGCTTCGGAATATCCGAGCACTTCTCTCAATCGAGTATATAGGGCTTCCCGGGCGGCGGTCATGTGTTCCCTTTCCTGCACGCTCTCCTCCCTCCGTCGTGGTGGTGAGAGTACGGGGAGGGCGTGACGGAAGTCCTCACGACCGGCGGTGTCGCTCCCAGGGGAGGAGCCGGTCCTCGATGAGCCGGACCAGGACATCCATCATGAGGACTGTGACCGATATGGCGGCCATACCCACCAGAACGAGCGCCAGGTTGTTGAAATCCTTTCCCTGCCAGATCAGCGCCCCCAGGCCCTCGTTGGCGGCCACCAATTCGGCCGAGAGTACGCAGGACCAGGAGATTGCCAACGTCACCTTGAGTCCGGAGATGATCCCGGGGAAGGATCCCGGAAGCACCACCTCACGCATGATCGCCGTCCTCGACGCACCCAGGTTGCGGGCGGCCTGGATGAGAGTGGGATCGACACGCTTGGTGGCCTCCATCGTGTAGAGAAGGACGTAAATCCACGTCCCCATGAAGACGATGGCGTACTTCTGAACCTCGCCGATCCCCAGCCACAGCATGGTGAGGGGAATCCAGGTGATGGAGGGGAGAGGCCGGAGGAGGGAGATGATCGGGTCGAAGAATGCCTTTGCTGGCTGCCACACCCCGAGCACTATGCCCAGAGGGACCGAGAACGCCGAGGCGAGCACGAACCCGATGATGACCCGCCGGCTAGAGGAGAGCACACCGGTGAGGAGGTCCCCGTTCTCGATGAACCGCTGTGATTCCTCGACCACCCGTTGCGGCGAAGGCATGAAGGTGGGGTTGACCAGCCCGGTGTTGGTGAGGAAGGTCCACACACCGATGAAGAACACGACGGCGCCGATGCGGAGGATCCAATCACGTATTCGCGGGTCCAATGATCGACGCCCAGAAGCTCTCCCGGCCTCATCGGCGGGTCGTGGCCGCCTGTCGGTAGGTGGCGGAGGCACCTCACCGGCCATGGTCTCGGGTTCGAGATCGGTCTTCCTCGTCATCGGCGCCTCCGGGTTGGTGCTCAGACGTTACATGGGATCCCCACGCTGGGATGGTGATCCCGCTCAGGACTCGTTCTCCTCCAGCATCTCCAGCACGAAGTCGTACTCCACCCATTCGGAGACCTCCGGCACCGACGAGATCTGACCCTGGTCGTAGAGCCACTGGGCTAGCCACTGCATTTGCTCGGTGTGGGCCGTAATGTGCTCCTCGAAGTTCTCCGCCCCGAAGAACTGGAATCCCGAGAACCCCTCCAGCACCTCGTCTGCGGGTTGTCGGAAATACTCCTCCGCCACCAGCTCGGCCGTCTCGTCTGGACTCTCGTTGACGAAGTCGACTCCCCGGAACATGGCTTCCGTTATCGCCTTGGCGACGTCTGGAGTTTCATCCACGATTTCCCGTTGGATGATCACGATGTCGGGAGCGGCGGCGGTCCCGAACTGCTCGTAAATGGAGCTGTCGGTATCGAGCAACAGGAGTTTGCCGTCGGGGACGGCTTCCATGCAGTCGTCGAGGATGGGCTGCCACACATCGATAGCATCGACGTCGCCGTTCTCCAGGGCGAGACACATGTCGCTGGGGGAGAGGTTGACGTAATCGACATCGTCCACCGACATGCCGTGATCCTCGAGGTGGGTGAAGAAGGCCACCTCGGCAGAGGTGTTGGCCGCCACAGTCTTCCCGGCGAGGTCCTCGATGCTCTCGATCCCAGCCCGAGCGTAGAGTCCGTCCTCTCCAGGCGAATCGTCGATGTTGGCGAAGAAGTAGAAGGACTCGTTGCCCTCGGCCATGGCCGATATCAGAGATGTCCGGCCCAGATTGGAGAAATGGACGTCGCCGGCAGTGAGTGCGGTGAGCCGGTCGGCTGAGGTGAGGATCGTCTCGTAGGTGAAGTCCAGCCCTTCCTCCTCGAAGTACCCGTTCTCAGCGGCCACCATGATGGGAAGGTGCCCGTACCAGGTAACCGATCCTCCAAAGACCACGGGGACGGGATCGTCACCCAATGCGACAGGGTCGTCGCCACCACAGGCAGCAACCAGGAGAGCCAGTGACCCGACCACCCCCCAGACTCGGAGTCTCACTCGAAGATGCTTCATCATGTTCTCCTCCTGGGCTTCGCTGTCGGGATCCTGGCATCGGGGCCGGTTGGGGGATGGTGGGATACTACCCATCGAAGCCTACCGAGGCTCGATTTCGGGCTCGGGTGGGTATCAGGTGGACGCGAGGGAGCGTCGCGACGGCGTAAAGATTGGCCGAGAGGCCGTATGGAAGCCGTTGAGATGAGGGTCCTCCACCGGGGCTCGGATTAGACCTGGACCTGTAGAACAGAAGATTTCGGCGTGGGTCGTGGTCGCACCGGTGACTGGCTCGACCGTCGGCGCGAGGTGAATCCGATAGGGTTCGATCTGGCGATCGTGGTATCGGGGCTAGCGATACTGGTCGGAGCGAGCGTTGCGGCGTTCTGGTTCAAGAGGCGAATGGACGCCTGCGGGGTCGAGGTGATTGGCTGGATGGTTGCCCTGACCGTCTCCAACATCCTGCAGTTGGTCGGCATCGGCGTCATACTCGTCGGATTCTTCGGCTAAGTAAAGGATAATGACGGGATGAAGGTCGGCGACGGACCATGAGCAAAGGGAACCTCCGTGTTTATGTCGGTGCGGCACCGGGAGTGGGAAAGACCTATGCGGCTCTCGAGGAGATGAGGGGTCTCGTCGCCCAGGGCAAAGATGCCGTCATCGGTTTCATCGAGCTCCACGGGAGGGAGGAGACGAAGAAACTTCTCTATGGGCTCGAGGTGGTGCCCCGCAAGGAGATCGACCATCGGGGGAAGACGTTGGAGGAGATGGACACCAAGGGAATCCTGGATCGTCGTCCCGACGTCGTCCTAGTCGACGAACTGGCTCACACCAATGTCGCCAGCTCGGGCCTCGAGAATCGCTGGGAGGACGTCGAGGACATTCTCGACTCCGGGATCGACGTCATTTCGACGCTGAGCATCCAGCATCTGGAGTCGCTCAATGATGTGGTGGAGGAGATCACCGGGGTGGCCGAGACGGAGGTGATCCCCGACGAGGTGGCCCGGAAAGCCGATGAGATCCAACTGGTTGATCTGACACAGCAGGCCATCAGGAGACGGTTGAGTGCGGGGAAGATCTACCCACCCGAACGGGTAGACGCAGCGTTGTCCAGCCTTTTCCGGCAGGGGAACCTGGGTGCATTACGCGAACTCGCCCTGTTGTGGACGGCAGACCGTGTTGACGAGGCAGTAGGCCACTATCGGCGCGACCACGACATCGACAGCCGATGGGAGACCAGGGAGCGGGTCGTAGTCGGGATCACGGGCACCCCGGGTGGTGAGGACACCATACGTCGGGCGGCACGGATGGCGATGCGTTCCAAGGGTGAACTACTCGGTGTCCATGTCAGCTCCTCGGATGATCTGACCGATGAGCATGAGCCCCGGCTCGAAGAGCATCGGGACCTACTGGAGCGCCTCGGTGGTTTGTACCACGAGGTGGCTCATGCCGATATTGGTGTGGCATTGGTGGATTTCGCCCGGACCCACAATGCCACCCAGCTCGTGATCGGTGCCACCCGTCGCAGTCGGTGGGAGGAGTTCCTTTCGGGCTCGCCCATCCAACGCGTCCTCAGTCTTGCCGGTGACATCGATGTCCATGTGATCTCCAATCTCGCCGATACGCAGGCGGGGAGGAGGGCCAGACCCTCTCCTCTCCCCGCCCGACGTCGTCTCTGGGGGTGGTTGGTGGGAGTGGTCGCCCTGGTCGCCGTGACCTATCTGATGCTCGGCTGGCAAGGGGAGTTTCCCCTCCAGAACGTCCTCTTTGTGTACCTCCTAGTTGCCGCAGTGGTTGCGTGGATCGGGGGTATCTGGCCAGCATTGACGGCCGCCGTGGTTGGGTTCCTCATCGGGAACTTCCTTTTCACGCCGGAGCTCCGCACCCTGTCCGTTGTCCGGCCGACCGACGTCTTTGCTCTCCTCATGTTCGTGTTCCTTGCCGGCCTCATCGGATACCTGGTGAGCTCGGCGGCGCGTCGGTCGTCTGAGGCTGCCACGGCCAAGGCCGAGGCCGCAACCCTCGTTGGGCTGATCAGGGCCGGGGGCGAAGGGTCGGTCTCCAAGCTGATCGAGCGGCTCCAGGTGGCGCTTGACGCGCGGGGGATCACTCTTTTCCTCGCTGGTGGGGGGACGCCGAAACCACTGGCAATAGCCGGTGAGGATCCGCCGACCACGGTCGAGGGAGCCGACCGGACGGTTCTGGTGGGCGACATGGTCGTGGCGATCGCCGGTGACCCACTCGACGCGGTGGACGAGAGACTTCTCGCTGCCACCGCGACTGAACTGGGCACGGTGATTGACCGTGAGGAGCTTGCAGATCACGCAGCCGAGGTCGATGCCCTGGAGCGGGCCAATGAGTTGGGGACCGCATTACTCCGAGCGGTATCGCACGACCTGAGAAGCCCACTTTCCGCGATGCAGGCATCGGTGACCAGCATCCTCCAGGAAGACGTCGAGTGGCCCCCGGAAGCCCAACGGGAGTTTCTCGTCATCATCAGCGAGGAAGCACAGCGGCTAAATCATGTCATTTCCGACCTTCTCGATGCCGGACGACTGCAGACGGGGATGGTGCAGCCACAGAAACGGCAGACGGGAATCGAGGACGTCGTCTCCTCCGTCGCCTCGGCCCTTCGGAATCAGAAAGACCGTTTCACCTTGGACACCGAAATCGAGCTTCCCGATGTGATGACAGATCCAGCTTTGTTGGAGCGGATAGTCGAGAACCTGGTCAGGAACGGTTTGGAGCACTCACCACCGGAGACACCTGTCCGGGTGAGCGCCGGTGTCGTAGGGGGGCACATCGACCTCAGGGTCATCGATCGGGGTCCGGGGATCGATTCCGAGATGCGCCACCAGATTTTCGAGCCCTTCCGCACGATCGACGACGGGAACATCGCCGGAGTTGGGCTTGGGCTTGCCGTGGCCAAGGGGCTTGCCGATGCCCTGGGCCACAGGATCGTCATCGATGACACACCCGGAGGAGGCACGACGATGGTTCTATCCGTGGATCTCGACCAATGACCAGGGTGCTCGTGGTCGAGGACGATCGCTCGCTGGTGCGTGCCCTCGTCACCAACCTGAAGGTGCGTGGGTATGAGGTCGACGCCGCCACCGACGGTGCCGCCGCCCTGAGGAGAACCGCCGACAAGCGCCCGGATCTCGTGATCGTCGACCTGGGTCTGCCCATGTTGGATGGGCTCGAAGTGATCCGCAGCATTCGAGGTTGGTCGGAGATGCCGATCATCGTCCTGTCGGCGCGGGGCAGCGAGGGTGACAAGATAGAGGCCCTAGATGCCGGAGCCGACGATTACGTGGCCAAGCCGTTCGGGATGGGCGAGCTACTCGCCAGAGTCCGCGCCGCCCTACGGCGGGCGACACCATCTGACGAGAAAGCAGCCGTGGACACTCCCCATTTCACCATCGACCTCTCTGCCAAGCGAGTGCACATCGGTGGCACGGAGGTTCATCTGACTCCCACGGAATGGGGCATGTTGGAGATTCTGGTGCGGAATCCCGGTCGCCTCATCTCCCAGAAGATGATCCTCAGGGAGGTATGGGGACCCAGCTACGAGGACGAAACCCACTATCTGCGTTCCTACATTGCCCAGATCCGTAGAAAGCTCGAGCCGGAGCCGTCCCGGCCCCGCTACTTCCTAACCGAACCGGGAATGGGATACCGATTCGAGCCGGACCCCGATGAAGGTCAGGTCTGACGCGGATCGCCACCACCCGCTCGTTCCCGGCCGTTGGGTTGAAGATGGAAGGGGACGCTGGTCACGGCGATGCCGGACTCGGCGGCCAGCAGCCCCTTGATGGCGAGACCCGTCTGGTTGTGCAGGAGCTGGGCAACCCGGCCCGGCACCACGAATTCCGGGATGACAACTGAGATCAGGGTGCCCGGGGTGGCGATGCGGCGACGCTGACGCAGATACCCGACGAGGGGGCCGATGATGGCCCGATACGGGCTCGGTATCACCTCAAGATCGAAGTCGTAGTCCGCCTCATCCCATTGCCGCTCCAGCCTCTCCGTTTGCGAGGCGTCGACATCGACATGCACCGCAGTCACTGCTGGCCCGAGCGCCTGGGCGTAGGCGAGTGCCTCCCTGATCGGCCGTGTCGTGTCGGCGATGAGCACCACCTGCTCGACGTGTCCCACCCTCATCAGGGGGAGGCGGCTTTGTCGGGATCTACGCTGCACATTCAGGTCGGTCACCACGACTCCCGGCTCGAACAACAACCGTGACTTGATCGCCAGGCTGTGCCGGTGGGCGAATGGAGCCAGCATCGAGCGGATCCTTACCCGGTCGGCCAGGACAACGGTGACGGTCGAATGGGGGTGGTCCTCTAGCTCCCGCCGAACTCGTTGCACGATGCGCCGAGCTATCGACTCCGTCTCTCCAGGGAGGATCTCCAACACGTGATCCGGGTGGGTGGCATTCCACCCAAATACCAGGTCGTCAGAGCGGGACTCTTCGGCATGGACACAGGTGATCGCCTCCGCCGTGAGCGTTTCGGCGTATTGGATGGCTCGATCCGTTCCGTCGTCGTTGTGGGCTACCAGCACCAGCACCCGGGTGGGACGGGGTGTGGCAAGTGTGGGAATCTGCCGGAGCTGAGAGGCCACACCCTGGTAATGGTGTCTGATGCTCAACATCACCCACACGAGAAGCGGTATTGCCAGGGTCACGATCCATGCCCCGTGAGCGAACTTCACCGTCGTGATCACGACGAGGACCAGCCCGGTGGTGGCTGCTCCGATCGTGTTGATAATCACCGATCGCCGCCACCCCGGCTCCTTGTTCTGTATCCAATGGCGGATCATTCCGCTCTGACTCAAGGTGAAGGCAGTGAACACACCGACCACGTAGAGCTGGATGAGGCGACTCACTTCTGCGTCGAAAATCATGAGGAGGGCTGCTGCCGCCACCGCCAGTGTGATGATCCCGTTGGAGAAGACCAGACGGTCACCTCGGTTCAAATACTGGCGTGGAATCAGCTTGTGTTTCGCCAGGATGGCCGAGAGACGTGGAAAGTCCTGATATGCGGTGTTGGCGGCGAGGATGAGGATAGCTGCGGTGGACACCTGCAGGACATAGAAGCCGAAGCCACCACCGAAGGCGACCCTCCCGATCTGGGAGATGACGGTCCCATAGGTGTCGATGGTCTCCTCGGAGATTCTCACATCGAACCAGCGCGCCAATGTCGAGATTCCCAGGAACATCGATATCGAGATAGCGCCCATGACCCCGAGTGTTCTTACCGCGTTATGCGCCTTCGGTTCCCGGAAAGCCTGAACTCCATTAGCGATTGCCTCCACACCGGTGAGGGCGGTCGAGCCGGAGGCAAACGCCCGCAACACCAGAAATAGCCCAACGGCTCCCACCTCCGGCTCCAAATCGACACCAGAAGAGACCGCTGTCGGACACGCACCGTCGAAACACCTGACGAAGCCGGTGATGAGCATGACCGCCACGGTGACGACGAACAGATAGGTGGGGGCGGCGAAGAGAGTCGACGCCTCCTTGACACCACGCAGATTGGCAATGGTGACGAGTGCGACGAATCCGATGGCGATCGCCACCCTTGAATCGAGCAGTCCGGGTACGGCAGACGTGATTGCCGCCACACCCGCCGCCACCGACACCGAAACGGTCAACACGTAGTCGGTCAACAAGGCAGCCGCCGCCACGGTGCCGGTTCGGATGCCGAGATTGGCGTTGGCAACGATGAAGGCGCCACCGCCATCGGGGTAGGCCTTGATCGTCTGGCGATAAGACACGATGACTATCAGCAGCAACGTGGCAATGGCGAGCGAGATTGGCGTCAGCAGCTCGAATGCGGCCGCACCGGCGAGAGCCAGCACCAACATCGCTTCCTCGGTGGCGTAGGCGACCGATGAGAGGGGATCTGATGCGAAAACCGGAAGAGCCAGCCTTTTCGGTAGGAGCTGACGCTCTTCGTCGGCAGACGCCAGCGGTCGTCCGAAGAGCCTCCGCTTGATGTTCATTTCAGATTTGTTTCTCACGATCCGGTCCCTTTTGGCCGCGTTGCGCGGTACGACCCCAACGGGACCGCACGCCACCTGTCCGTTGATACACGGGTGAGGATCGAGGTTGGCCAGCCCTTACGCGTTCTCTACGCGTCGAGACCGGATTTCGACATCATCCCGACGGATCGTCGGTCATTTCCGTTGGAAGACGTTCCCCGCGATGGCACAATCGCGTCCATGGAAACGTTCGTCGTGGCGCTCAATCCTGATGCCGAGTCGAGTCTTCCCTATCTGCTGAGACTCCCTCTAGAGGGCGGTGTCCTCCTCAAGACGAGGGAGACCTGGCCGCGAGCCAACCGCGCCTACTGCCATCCCTTGGATGAGTGGCCCGATGGCGCCGAGATCGTCGAAGAGGTGCCGGTTAAGGTGTGTCGCCGACGCGGATCGGCCATCGATCTGGTGCTCGACAGGGGGATCAACTTCCGGAGTCAGTTCGTTTACACCCGGAGCCGGGGCCGTGAGGTGATCCTCTGGCAGACCGCCAAGGTGGCTCGCAAGGCGCGTCCGGGTGTACGCGTACCCAAGCGTCGCGCCTCGGGACTGGACCACTGGACCGTGACGGTGGACACCCGGGAGCGTTATCCGTATCGCTTCGCCGAACGACCGGTCACCACCGAGCGGCGTGCTCTCTCAGTTGGTGACTATGCGGTGATGGTAGGCGACTTCGTGGTTGCCGCTGTGGAGCGCAAGACCATGGAGAACCTGCAGACCGACCTGGTGTCGGGGTCCCTTGGATTTGCCATGGCGGAGTTGTCGGGCTTATCAGCGGCTGCCGTGGTGGTGGAGGATCGCTACACGGCACTGTTCAAGGCGAAGTATGTCGAACCGGGGTTTCTTCCCGAACTGGTGGCCCGGCTCCAGGTGCGATATCCGAGGGTCCCCATCGTGTTCTGCGACACCCGCAAGTTCGCCGAGGAGTGGACCTACCGCTTCCTCGGCGCCGCCCTTGCAGAGTTGGGCCCGGCGATCAACACATCCGAAGAGGAGTGATTGGAACCAGTTCCCCCCCGCCGGAGAGGGGGAGAATCAGTCCGGTGAGGGAAGGTCGGCGGGGTAGGTGACGTCGACCTCATCTATGGAGGCCGGGAAGTCACGTCGGTTGTTGGTGATGAACCGGTCGGCGCCGGCACCGACGGCGGTGGCCAGGTGGATTGCATCGGCTGCTCGCAACCCATGGGCCGCCCCCAGGGCCGTCGCCAACTCGGCGGTTGCTCGATCAACGGGGAGTAGCTCGAGGTGTGACAGCAGGGACGCTAGCTCGGAGAGCTCGCTCTCGGCGTCGTCTCGGAGTGGCTTGCTCAGGAGCTCGGGGAGAAGCAACACAGATCCGATCCCCGTCTCGCCGATGTGGGCAGGTTCGATACCGACCGGGAAGAGGGCACGGACGCGTCGCCCTAACGGATGATCACGAGTGGCGGCATAGATCAGCACATCGGCGTCGAAGGCGTCCATCCCTCTCTCTACCTGGCGTCCCGACCAGTACGCACTTCGGAGATAAGTTCATCGGCGTATTCGTGGCCGAGTCCGCCGCGGGTTTGAAGGGGTGCCTCACGCGCGCCATCGACGGCCTCCCTGATTCGAGAAGCCGTGGCCAGGGTTTCGGAAGCCCGACGGGACCGTAGAACATCGGGACGGATAACCACGGCGACCGCTTTACCGTGACGGGTAATGGTGACCTCGTCTCCGTCGGAGACACGATTGAGGATGTCGGGGAGCGCGGCTCGGGCCTCGCTGACACTCATGGTGGTGTCCATGACGTAAAGGTACATCAATGTACATGCGAGTACAAGTGGTCCCTAGGGGCATCAGCGGATAGGGACGGTCGCCGCCGCGACTGACCCGCTAGCATGCGTCGTCGTCCTCCTATCCGCTCACGCCCAAGGGCATGCGGGCAACGATCAACCGGGCGGTTGGCTGGTGTTGCCATGGACCAGCCGGGGCTCGGTCGAGGAATCGGTTGCGGAGTTGGGCGACGAACGTCTCTCCATGGGACATGCCGAGGTTGCGCAGGCGGCCGCCTTCGGTCATGGCCATCCAGAACGCCTCCGCGTTGGGGTGGATGATGGGATGCGCCACGGGAACGTCGTGTTCGACCTCGGCCCCTGCCGACGTGACTGCGTCGGACAGACGGAGGTGCCAGTCCGCATCGTCGGCGGTTTGTGGGATGACCTCGTTCACAACGGCGTCGAGCAGTGCGAACGGGCCGTCGTTCTCGGGCTCGTCCGGCCAGCACGTCACAGAAAGGACGCCCCCAGGGCGCAGAGCGGACACCCAGCCGGCCAAGGCGGTGGGCGGATCGGGAAGCTGCTGGAGACCAAATACCGATATGACTGCTGCGGCCGTGCCAGGCCAGCGGGAGTAGATGTCGAGAGCGTCGCCGTGCAGGAGGCGGGTGCGGGGGTGGGCGGTGGTGCGACGGCGCGCCCGGGCGAGCATGCCTTGGGAGATGTCGATCCCCACGATCTCACTCTCGGGGTGGGCGGCTGCGATCGCCGGGAGTTCGGGGAAGGTGCCGCAGCACGGCACCAGGATCGGCCCCGGTGGGAGCGGGTGTGCCAGCAGGGTCGTGGTCGTAGTGGCAACCCAGGGCGCGAATCTCGGGACGAAGTAGCGGTCGTAGCCTTCGGCCCTGTCGTCCCACCTCTGTGCCAATAGCTTGGAGCGATCTTCATTCATCGGTTCCCTATTCGTGCGGCATGAGCACGTTACCCGTGTTTCATCAACTATGGCCCTTGTGCTTCTGCCAGACGACGCATCCCATAGCGGAACCACCCGTCGCCATATGGGAGATAGACCCGAACGGAGTGGCCCCTCTTGACTAGTTCGGCCGCCACGTCGGGACGCACCCCATACAGCATTTCGATGTCGAGCGGACCAAGCGCACTCCGTAGGGACTCGCGTATCACCGAGTCATGGGTGGCCAGGATCGCCTCACCACCGCCGTCGTGGATTCGATGGG
>WHTL01000424.1 GCA_009377735.1 Acidimicrobiia bacterium | reverse complement strand
CGATAAATGGGAACCATGAGACCCAGACTCGGGACGAGACGAGGCAACAGTGTGAACAGAAGGAGCAGGTGCCGTCCGCGGAATCTGAATCGGGCGAAGGCATAGGCTGCCGGCACCCCGATGATGATGGTCAGAACGGTGGTCCCCACCCCCACTACCAGGCTATTGACAAATGAGGATGTGAAGCTGGCGCTCGACAACACCTCCCGGTAGGCGTCGAGACTGGGGGCAAGGGGAATGAGTCCGGGATCGGCGAATACCGCTGCACGTTCCTTGAACGAAACCGTGGCCGTCACCAGGAATGGTGCCAGGGTCCACACCACCAAAGCGAGTAGGGGAATAGCGAGAAGAATCCGGCGGAGCCACATCCGTGCTCGATCCCCAACCGTCCGAGTGCTCTTCATACGACGTCTCGCCCCATCAGGCTCAGACGCGCCGGATTCGGGCTGGTCGTGGCGGGATAAGTCAGTCATGATTCGTAGTCATATCTGCGACCGATCCAGACATAGATGAGGGTGAGCACGGCGTTGAGGAGAAGGATGAACGTTGCAATCGCCAGGGCCCGGTTGAACTCGAGATTGCGGAATGCGACGGTGTACATTTCCATCGCCAGGGTCTGGGTCGCACGAAGTGGCCCGCCGCCGGTCAGAGCCAGGACCACACCCAGACCGGTAAGGGTGGAATAGCTGAGCCAAACGACGCTGATCATCACCTGGGGTGCAAGCAACGGGATCGTTATATGGCGCGCTCGGGTCCAGCCGGTGGCGCCGTCGACCAAGCTCGCATCAAGGTACGCCTTGTCGATAGTCATCAATCCGCCAAGGAGAAGCAGGATCGTGAGTGGGAGATCGGTCCAAACCTGCGTGAAGATCACGACGACCATGGCGAGAGTCGGATCGGCAAGCCAGGACGGTCCCTCCAGACCAAAGAACTCAATGACCCGGTTCAACATTCCGAACTGGCTATTGAATAGGATCCGGAACATCACAGCCGCGGCCACGTTGGAGATGATGTAGGGGGCGACGGTCACGGCCCGTAGGAACCGGAGCCTTCCCACCACCCGAAAAAGAGCGAAGGCAAAGAAGAGTCCCAGTGTCGTTCCAACGATCAGTGACCCGAAGGTAAAGACCGCGGTGCGATTGAGGGCTTGCCAGAACTCGGCCGCCGAGAACATTTCGGCGTAGTTGGCGAACCCGACATACTCGTCCGGTGCACCCAGGCTCTCCGGTCGGAAGAGGCTCTGCCAAACTCCGTAGAGAACGGGGAACCCGAGAATCGCCGCGACCAGGAGGATGGACGGCAGACTGAACAGATACGGGGTCGCCTTGCTCTGGCCGATCCCGATGCTTCCGCCGCGGTTGGGCTGCTCAGGCTTCCGCTGCCACCAGCGGCGCTTTTCTTCTCTCGGTGCCGTGGTTGCTGTCAATCGATGGGCCTACCGTCGGCTGAAGTTCTGGTGTCCATCACCCTGGTTGGGCGCGTCGGGAATCGACGGCACCTCGTCGAGATCAGGCTTCGTCGAGCATGGGTTGGTACTGCTCTGCCAACTCCTCGGCCGTCTTATCGGTTCCGACCACGATCTCTCCGAACATCTGCTCGAGGATGGCCTCCACCTCACCGGCCTTGGGACCCGCGGGTGCCGGTTCGCTCCCCAGATAGGCCTCCTTCAGTTCCTCGGTGAAGAAGGGCCAGTACTCCTGGAGCCGTGGGTCGTTGAGAGCTTCGGTCTGCCGCATGGGGACGGATCCTTCAAACACCGCTTCGACGAGGTTGTTGGTCTCGGCGACATACTTGAGAATGTCGGCGGCCTCTTCCGGATGTTCGGTGCCGGCAAGCACAGCCCAGGTGCGTGCCGCCGACAATGCAACACCGTCCTGACCACCACCGGCCTGTGACAGCGGAACCGGCGTGATGTCCCAGTCGTCGGGATAGTCGAAGCCTTCAGCCTCATTGAAATCACCGGCGGAGGTGAAGCCATCGAGGATCATCCCGGCGTCACCGGACACATAAGCTCCCCGAGACTCGTCCTCACCCCAGGCGATCGCCTCGGGTGGCAGGAGCCCCTCGTTGGCCGCTTCGATGAACCAGTTGATTGTGTAGATCCCTCCTTCGGAGGTGAGGTCGGGAACAGACCCCTCGAAGGGTGCGCCAGCTGCGGCGAGAAGAGTCTTCAGAGTGGTTACTCCTTCACCGGCTACGGCTTGCACCGTGAGTGGAATCGAGTCGGGACGGGCTTCCTTCATGGCCCGTAGACCATCGAGTACGGCGTCGAGAGATTCGAACGGCACGGTCACCCCGGCCTCCTCCAACCACCCCGGGTCGTAGTAGAGAACGTCGAAGTTGGCGGTAACCGAGAGACCGTATTTGACATCGTCGATCGACGTCTCGTCCCAAGCCAGGGGCAGGAGCAGGTCATACAACTCG
>WHTL01000046.1 GCA_009377735.1 Acidimicrobiia bacterium | reverse complement strand
GTGGCAGTGTTCACCCACGAGATCCAGAGCTCCAAACCTCTCCGGTTCGTGATCGAGCTGGGCAGACCGGTGCCGATCCATGCCGGGGCTGCGGGCCGGGCCATCCTCGCCGGGCTTCCACCAGAGGAGGCCGAGGAGCTGCTGGGGGGCGAGCCCCTTCAGGTCATCACACCCAACACGATCAGCGATCCAGGCGAGCTCCTCAGGCTCGCCGACGAGGATCGTAAGCGGGGCTTCGCGGTGAGTATCGAGGAGCGTGTGCCCGGTGGGGCGTCGGCGGCCGCCCCCTTCTTCGACCGAGGAGGTCGTTGTGTGGGTTCGATCGTGTTCACCATTCCCCTGGCTCGTCTCGAGATGGATTCGATCGACCAAATCGGTGTCGCAGTGTCGGAATCAGCGGTGAAACTGACCGAGCAGCTCCGTAGTGTGAGACACCCAAGAGACTCTGGATTGACATCGAGGTGAGATCTCAGGAGGTCGCGCACCTTGGTCGGGGTGCCAACAGGAGGGCAATATCCTGAGACCCCGTAGCGGGCACTTACACAGGTCGTGCGCAGCCTGCCTGGACAGTTCCGGCGGTTGCGATCGCCGGGGTGAGCTTCGGTTGGATTAGACAGGAAGCAGCAAAACGAAGAGAACGGTGGACTCGTCGAGGAACCGCCAATAGATCCGCCAACGGCGGTCCACGAGCACGACCCAGGCGTCAAGATTCTCTCTAGTCACCCGTCCGCCACGAGCCCAGCCACTCGCCGGATCCGCGACGATACGACGGATGGCCTCGTCCACGATCGAAACGCCGGCATCCGACACCCGTGCATACTCTTTGTAGACGCTACCGGATGGGGATGGCCTGCAACCTCTCGGACAAACGACCTGTACCGCTAGTGCGGTTCTGCATCGTCGGAAGCGGCGGCGCCCATCGACATGTCATCGATTGTTGGCACGTGCTGCAGCCCTGCGGCGGCTAGTACGGCGAACCCGATGAGCAGGAACGCTGTCGTCAGGCCAACGAGGCCCAGGCCCGCACCGAACGCGCCTTGGGCCGAGGTGACGAGGTCTATCGCTGCGGATCCCAGATCGGGGTCGGCAGCGACCGCCATGGCACCCGCGAGGCTCTCTTTGGCGGCTTCCGCAGCCGGGGCAGGGAGCTGGGCCGGGAGATCGAGGTTGGCGCGGTAAACCGCCCCGCTGACAAGTCCGAGGACGGCGACTCCGAGCGCCACGCCGAATTCGCCGACGGTCCCCGGTAGGGATCCCACAGTACCCGACTTCTCGCGCGGCGCCGCCGACATGACGATGAAGGGAATCAAGGTGCCGATCGGGCCGCTGCCGAGGTACAGCACGATCAGCCCGCCGAGCAGGACCGCAAGCCCGTGTGTGGTGTGCGCCTGCGAGATGATCACAGCACCAATAGCGGAGATCATCAGCCCGGTGACGAGTATCGAACTCGGCCGCACCTTGCGTGCAATGATCGGGGTGAGGTTGCCTACGATGACCAGTGCTAACGCTGGCATCAGTAGGAGAAGCCCCACGCGTAACGGTGTTAGGCCGGAAACGAGCTGCAGGTAGAGCACACTCACGAGTCCGATCCCGCCCGAGACGAAGGCGCTCCCCATTGCAAGTACCAGGGCAGCGCCGACAGCACGATCTCTGAGGAGGTTTAGGTCCAGTAAGGGACCGGACACTGTGCGCTGACGCTTGATAAAACCGAGGCCGACCACCACGCCCACTGAGACGGCGCTCACTGGCACGGTGGACCAGCCATGTGTCGCGATCTCTTTAAGTCCGTAGATCGTGGTCAGGATCGCGGCCAGCGACATTGCCACGCTGGTGGGGTCGAGGGGCTTCGGGTCGGGGTCTCGAGACTCCGGAACCAGGAACGGACCCACCACAAGTACCACACCCATGATCGGGAGAGCGATCAGGAAGATCGCACCCCACCAGAAGATACCGAGCATCAACCCACCCACGATCGGTCCGAGCACGACGCCAGCCGTGAGCGAGGTGCCCCAGAGTGCCATCGCCACGCTCATCTGCTTCGGGTCGGCGAACATCGTACGGATCATGGCCAGCACTGTGGGCATCACAGTGGCGCCCGCGACTCCGATCAGGGCACGGGCCACAATCAGCATGGTGCTCGAAACTGCGAACGCTGCCATCAAAGAGGTGCCGATGAAGCCCACGGCCCCGATGAGCAGCAGTCGTCGCCGCCCGATTCTGTCCCCGACTGCCCCCATAGTGATCAGGAACCCGGCAATGACGAAGCCGTAAATATCGATCATCCACAGCTGCTCTGTGGCGGTCGAGTCCAGATCGGCCGAGATGTGCGGAAGCGCCAGCAACATCACGTTGAGGTCGATGGTGGTGAGCATCGTGGGCAGGCACAAAACTGCCAACCCTGCCCACTTGCGTCGCCCGGCGCGAGCAGTTGTCTCCATTCGGACGACCTCGCTAGACCTGGCGTCCGAGCCGGGCCAGGAGCTTGGTCTGCTCGTCGGCATCGGGCCCGGTTTCGATGATGGGTTTGTAGGCGAAACGCAAGGCGTCCTCGGGGGTCGAGTTGATCACGGTTCGGACGTGGTGCAGGTCCATGGGGTCGATGTCCTCGTCCTGGCCTGTGGCGCGGGCAAGATCCCACCCATGCACGATGAGGTCGACGCAAACAGCCCGATCGACCAGCTCGGCGAAAGTCCACTGGCCGAACCGGTTTTCCACCTGTTTGCTGGTCAGGGTTCCGTCGCCGAGGTGCGCCGCCATCTGAGAAGCCACCCGCCGAAACGCTGCCACGGGGCTTTCATCCGCCACGGTCCTCGAGTCCAGGGCATCGATCATCTCGATGTGGATCTCGTGCAACTCGATGACGTGACCTATGAGCTCTGCTACATTCCACTCCTCGCACGGGGTGGGAAGCTCCCAGTCGCTGTCCCGGACCCGCTCGAGCTTGGTGGCGAATTCGGCAGCGAGCCTGCGGTACCGCTCGATTGTTCTCTCCGTCCGAAGGAGTCGGGCGAGTCGGTCGTAGGCGGACTCGGTGCCCTCGGCCATCGGTGTGGTCAGTGCGGCATCACGCTGATCGACCGAGGCATAGCGATTGGTCCTGGTCACGACCGTCCTCCCGTCGCGCTCCTCGAACAGGAGTGTGCATTCGGCCTCCCCGCCCATCGAGTCGTGGGTGGCGTGCCCGAACCCTTCAGTGAACACCAGGCGCTCCGGCTCCACGACCTCCAAGAAACTACCGCCGTTCTCCATGGTTGTTCCGTCGGGGCCGCGGCTGATGAACCTCCACGATCCACCCCGGCGTAGGTCGATCTCGCACTCCTCGAGCTGCCAGCCCTCTCGGCCATACCAGCGCACCAGGTGGTCCGGCTTGGTCCATGCGTCGAACACCAACTGCCTCGGGGCGTCGAAGGTTCGTCTCATCACGATCACGTGATCCGAGGGGGTCGTCACTAGGAGCTGGGTACTGTCACGTGCGTCCACTATCGCCTTCTCCTTCTTGTAGATCGGCCAGGTGCTGGTCGAGACGCTTGAAACTGTCCTCCCAGTGGCTCCGGTACTGCTCGAGCCACTCGGCGGCGCCCTGCAGTCGGCGTGCTTCCAGTCGGCACGGTCGAGTCTGGGCGCGGCGCTCCTGGATGATCAGACCGGCCTCCCTCAACACCTTCACGTGCTTGGACACTGCCGGGAGGCTGGTGGGGAAGGGCTCGGCCAACTCGCTCACCGTCGCCTCGCCATTGGCGAGACGGGACAGGATGGCGCGTCTGGTCGGGTCGGCCAACGCGCTGAGTACGACACTCAGTTCATCGGCTGGGGCACGAGGCATATAGTTTCCTTATCGGTTAATTAACCATACGATTAATAGCCTGCTCCACTCCCGCTGTCAACTGCCACCTCAAGTGGGTTGTCTTCAATGAGACAACACTCTGCCAGCCTGCCCCGACGGCTGGAGGCGGTGCAACGAACCCACTCTGTGGGTTCAGGATCGAACCTGACGGGAACTAGGAGGCTGGTATTAGCAGGTATTCAACGGGTGAACTCAGCGACCCAGTTCGCCTCCCAGGTCCTCGCTCCATCGGCGGAGAAGGCCTGCTCGAGGTGGAAGGATGTGGCGCTGATGTCGGAGAAGACGAACCTCACGAATGTCGCCCGTCCACCGAACATCTCCAGGTTGTAGAACTCTCCGACTCCGTCCTCGAATCCGCCCACCATCGCCGGTCCGATCTGACCGTCTCGACTGCTGGCCCAATGTATCCGCCACTGTCTAGCCTCCGGGTCGTATAGACGAAGGCTCAATCCCTGAATGGTGCCGTCTGGCCCCACGACATCGAGCTCTCCGAGATTGGCGTGGCCATCCCAGACGGGACGCACAACCGATGTGCCCTCATACTCGACCCAGGTATCGGAACCGGTGAGAGGATCCACCAGCCGGGAGATCTGTGTCGTCCACTCGCCAATCTCGAAGTCGAAGTCGGGACTCCGGTCCTTGTCGTCACGCTGGTTGCTCATAGCATGTTGCTCCGGTGGTGTGTGACTGCCATCTCGTTGACGAACCAGTCCGGTACATCTGCTACCACTACCTCGTACCGTTCCAACATGGGCATGGCGATTGCCTCCAGCTCGTTCTTCCACTTCTCACCCTCGTACAGAGCTTCTTTCATCTTGTCACGCTCGGCGGGCGACGGGAACACTCGGAGCCACACGAAGACATCAGCGTCTTCCATATCGATGAACGGCCCCACTATCTCGATCCCAAGTGACAGCTGCAATGGCACGGCCTCATCTTTGAAAAAGTCGAGGAACCGGCCGCGTAGACCAGGCTTGGTGGTGTAGGTGCGTACCTCAACGATCATGTTCCTCCTAAGAGCGACGCTCCTTATAACCTATTTCAGTAATCGGGACATCTCTAGAAGGCACTTTCAGGTAACCAATGACATTGACGCGAAGACAGAACCCAATCGCCGACTGTCCCCTCACTGCGGCCTCAGCAGTGTTCGGGGGGAAGTGGAAGTTGATAGTCATCTACTGGCTGGCTGAATCGCCGAGGCAGTTCGGTGAGCTCCGGCGGCTGATGGAAGGCGTCTCGCAGAAAGTGTTGACCGAACAGCTGCGCCAGCTGATGGCAGACGGCGTCGTTGCCAGAGAACCGACCGGGCAAATACCGTCCCCGGTCCACTACTCGTTGACCGCGTACGGGAACTCCTTAGTACCCATCGTAGAGACGATCCGACTCTGGGGCCGCGAACACATCGAACGCATCGAAGGGGGATAATTCACCCATCGACTCCCCGGCGAGTCGAAGAGGGGTGTCATCCACGATGACTTCTATGATCCGATCGAAGGATTCGACAGCGTCGTGTGAAACGATTCTTGCTCGACACCAATTTCGTGATTTGGGTACTCCTAGGATCCCGGAACTCGATACCAGAGCACGTGGCGAGAGTCCTGGGCTGTTAGCGGCGCAGCACTAGACACAACCCGGGAATCAGCGTATCAACTATTTAGTAAGAACACTGATCGAGGGGGAACGATCCTCAACCTTCCCGAGGTTCTGCATAGGTTGGGTTAGCCACCTTCCTTGAACCTGGTTTTCCGGACAGTGGCGACCTGGCGTCAGTCCGTATCCCTAGCGATCGACGCTGCCGTTGTGGAATCCGAGGGTCCCAACTATCAACCATTCCCTACCACCGAGCAGAAACGCGACGTTGCAAATAGACGTCCTTGACTCTTTCGGTCTGACGGAGGAAGACGTAAACCTCGACCCGGAGATCAGCGAGAGATACCACCAGGTCGGGTTCTACGCAACACTCCCCCCAGCCTCGCCCCACCGCTCGTCGTCCCTCTCCTTCGACTCGGAGCGTCTCCAAGAGATCACCTCAGGGCTGGGTCTGGGACACCTCAGGCTGAGCTTGTGTCCCACCGTCGACGATGCCTTCACGACCGTGAACATCGACGAAATAGGAATGACCGCCAGCAAGCCGGGGCAGCGATCCTCCCAGTACCACCAGCGCCCGGGGTGTCGGCTTTGGGCACTTGAACCCGAGGATCCTGCAGTGTCGATCAATGTGCCCGCCCCGGAGCTCCCCTACAGCGGTGTGAGTCTCCTGCCCGTCGCTGCCGTAGTCATCATCAGCATGGGTCTCGGAGCCTTCATCCTTGGAGCTACCCGGTCACGCGAGAGACAAACCGACTCTGACTAAGCCCTCTCCTCGGAGACGCTCTCACGCCGGGCCACATCTCCGGGTTCGTTCTAGCAGGAGATATGGCCAGTGTCGGCCACGATGACGGCTTGCCCAACCGGGGCCTCGCAGAAAGGTGGTTGCTAGCTCGGTTGGTCGCCCCCCGATTCATCCGATGCCGGGTTCGCCGGAGCTCTGCCCCCCACCGACGGGGAGAGTGGGCCGATTGGTTCGGCATCACCCCGTGGTCGTCGGGCCCTGACGACCAGCCACAGGATCAACGCGGGAACGGCGAGGACGATGAGCAGGATGGGGACAACACCGATCCCGATCCTGATGACGATGTCGGTGAGACCCTGGAGTCTCTCAACGAGATCCCGACCCGAGTCGCGGGCGGTCGCTCCCGGAGCCCAACTCTCGTCGACCAGGGGAGCGGTGCCCTGTGCGGTGCGGAGTTGCACGGTGACTGTGGCGAAGGCGACCAGATCGTCGATGTTGGCGAGACGACCCTGGATCTGCTCGATCTGGGTCTCTACCGCGGTCACCTCGGAGAGGACTTCGAGAATCTGTCCGGCGGTGGCGTCCGGTCGCTCCCTGATCTCGGTGAGGAGCGCCCGCAACTCGTCACGGGCGGATTGCAGGGTCGTGAGCCGGGATTCTAAGTCGACGTATTGTCCGGTGCGGTCCTCTGCAGAGAGTGTCGATTCCACCACCTGGACGGCGAGATCCTCAATATCACCCATGATGGCGTCGACATCGTCGGCCGGAACCCTCAGAACGAGACGTCCCCGCCCTTTCCGGCCCCCATCGCGGGGGGGAGTGAGATTCGCCTGCTCCACATAGCCCCGGGACGTCTCTGTCATGGCCATGATCTCGTCGAAGCTCTCTTCGACGTCGTCCACCAAAATACGCAGGGTACCGTTGCGCACGATCTTGCGGTCGGTATCGCCAGTGGGGGGTTGATTGACCTGCCCCGGTGCCTCGACGTCGGCAGCCCCTCTCGCGGCGGCCTCACCGCTTGCATTCGCGGTGGTCTCGGCGGCCACGGAAGCCTCTGGGTCGGTACCCGAGTCAGCGGAGTCGCCGCCACCGGAACACCCGGCGAGGAGGGCGGTGATCAAGAGCGTCAGTGCGGTTCTGTTTCTCACGGGTTCTCCTGGTTTATTCGATTGTCATCTCTCCCACTCCTTTCGCTGGTGGTATGACGATGGGCCGTGCCCCCCGGTTCCCTCACCACGACTGGGAGCCTCCTACGATGCCCGGATGACCAAGCTCCATTTCACCGCGGGCGGTAACTGCATCCAAGGAGCCACCAACCAGAGTGTCTGAAATATCGACCCTTGTTAGCGGGGTCAGTCGGCTATCGACCTGCCCGTCGTGAGCGCCTCTTGCAAGTCGGGCTCCAACGATGTGCGGTAGCTAGCATCCGGTTGTGCGCCCACCGCATCTAGCGTCTTGGCGAAGAAACATCGAGCGGCAGCGGCAAGGGCAACATCGAGGATCTCTAGGTCCGTGAGCCCGTGCTCACGGAGTCGGTCGACGTCTTCCTCTGCGATCGACGCGGCGTCGCGAGCCACCTGCTCGCTAAACCGCATCACCTCCAGATCGACTGGCGACAGTTCCGCCCGCTCCGGATCAATCACGATATCGAGGAGCTCAGGGGCGGCGTAGAAACGGTCCCGGAGCACCTTGGCGTGTGCTAGCGAGCAGTAGCTAGATCGTAGAACCCGGGCAGCTGCCACCGTCGCCAATTCGTAGCGTCGCCGGTCCATGTTCCCCCGGATGGCGCCGTTGAGCGCCGCCCAAGCCTTGAAGACGTCAGGTCGGTGGGCAAACACCCTGGCGAAGTTGGTGACCTCACCGAATTGTTCCTCGACCTTGGCAAACATGGCCGCCACGTCGCCGTCCGCCCCATCCTCGATTAGTTGAATGAAAGCCACTCGTCCTCCCGATTTGTCTCATTGAAAGTTTGCCAGGAACTAGACCTGGTCGCGTTGCGTTCCAGCGCCCTCAATCAACGCACCATGCCTCGGCGACACCACGACATCAATTCAGCGACAGACCCCTAGCTGAGCAGAGCATCGAGGACGACCCATTCGCTTCCCGTCCAGGTCACTGGGTTCAGCTCGATCTCGCTGATTTCCGACCTGAGGAGTATGTCCCCGACTGCGTCGAGCAAGTCGGCCAAGCGGTCCGGGGCATCGTCTTTTCCCGGGTGGCGTTGCAAGGTGAGCCTCAGCCCGGTGACACGATCGATCAATCGTTGGGCCGAGTCTAGCGAGAGCGGCAGTGGGGCAAAGGCCGCACCACCAATCGCCTCGGCAGCGACGCCTCCAAACCCAAGCAGCGCCATCGGACCGAAAACCGGATCGGTCACCGCGCCGACTATCACATCCACCCCGGTGTGCTGACGCTCCACCCGCACTCCCTCGATGAGGGCATCTGGCCGGGCTCTTTCCACCGCGGACATCACTTCCAGGAATGCCGACCGAGCCCCGACGCCGCCTTTAACCGAGACCCGCACCCCACCAACCTCGGTCTTGTGGGGGATGTCTGGCGAGTTGACCTTGAGCACCACAGGCCCACCGAGGTCGTCGGCGATGACACTGGCCTCGTCTGCTGTTGTCGCCAGGGCGCCCTCGGCTACCGAGAATCCGAGTTCGGAGAGGATTGTCTTCGTCGCATGCTCGGTGCTGGCCGTCGCCAGGATCTCATCAAGCTCCGGCTTCGTCGCAGCTGGGTTGTCGCTCCTGAAGACCATCCGATCCGCCTGGGAGAGCCTTGCCATCCCGGCGAGTGCCTTGATGGCTGCCCGAGGCTCCTCGGTCACGGCACGACCCGCCTCCCTCAGCAGGTTCAGACCCTGAAAGCTCTGATCACCTGCCATCCAGAGATGCACCACCGGAACCGGGTCGGTTTCGGCAAGCATCTGTTCCACCCTGGGAACGGAATGGGCGGGTGGGTGGGCGGTGGAGACGGCCAGAACCATGTCATACTCATCCGATCCCGCCAAAGTGGATACCACCTGTGAGAACCGTTGTGGGCCCCCGATGATGGCGCCCATGTCCACCGGGTTGTTCGCTACCCCGAGTTGGAGATAGCACTCCAACTCCTTGCGAACCTGTTCGGAGGGTCTGGGGAGATCCAACCCGATCCGTCGCGCCAGATCGGTGAGGAGGATGGCGACACCACCAGAATGGGTGACCACAGCGGTGCGACCACCTCGGGGAGCTGGGGTTCGTGCCATGACCTCGGCGACGTCAAGCAGCTCACCCGGGGTCTCAGTAACCGTCACCGCCAGGCTGTCGAGCACGCCGTCGAGGACAGCGGTGGGATTGGCCATGGCCCCGGTGTGGGTCCTCATGAGCCTCTTACCCCGGTCACTGGTCCCCAGTCGGCACACCGTCACGGGTTTACCCAGAGCGTGGGCATGCTGAACCGCATCAATAAAGGCACTCCCATTGCGCACCGTCTCCATCACAACGGCAATCGACCTCACCTCATCGAGCTCAGACAGAGCATGAACCCCATCGGCGAGGTCGACATCGACCTCGTTCCCCGTCGATATCGATGCCGCTAGTCCCCCACCTCGGGCCGCGGCCAGGTTGTGGATGTAACTCCCGGTACCGCCGCTTTGGGTGACCAGGCCAACGGAACCGGAGCGGATCTGGGCCGGGTAACGGTCAAGACAGGTCAGGAAGCTGACGGCGATACCGCTGCTGGGGCGGATGACCCCACCCGAGTTTGGTCCCAGGATCCGAAGAGCGCTGCCTTTCACCAACCTCAAGAGCTCGGCTTGGCTTTCGATACCCGGCTCACCCGACTCGGCGAAGCCGCCCGCAAAGACGACAAGGGCCCGAGATCCCATCGAGGCCGCCTCTTCCGCCACCTCGATGACCGCGGGTGCTGGCACGGCACAGACCACCAGGTCCGGGGTCTCGGGAAGCTCCGACAACGATGAGAACACCTCAACGCCCGGGACATCCGGTTTTTTGGGGTTGACCCCGCATACCTCACCCGAATACCCGAGCTTGTGAAGATTGGCCAGGACCCGGCCACCGTGTTTGGTGGCATCCGCGGACATCCCGACGATGGCTATGGATGCCGGTTCGAGGAATTCTCTGAGATCCGACCTGACCGTCACCGGGTTCATTTTGCCCTCAATCCGGAGGAGACCACGCCCTCACGACGCCCTTTCTAACAAGGTTCTCGATCTGGGAGGCGTCGTACCCAAGATGTTCCTCCAGGAGCTCTGTGGTGTGCTGGCCCAGCATAGGAGCCGGTTGGGATGGCATCCTCCAGTCGGTGAACTTGACCGGGCTGGGCGGGTATCGGATCTCGCCTAGCACCGGGTGGTCGTAGGACTGGACCATGTCCCGCGCCTCAACTTGGGGATCGGAAAAGACGTCCTCCATGGTATTGACCGGCGCCGAGGGAATATCGAACTCGTCCAGGATCCTGGCCCACTCCGCCTTGGTCTTCCCGAGGAATGCCTGCTCCAAGATTCCGACCACGTAGCCACGATTCTCCACCCGCGCCGCATTGTCTCTGGTGCGGGGATCTTCCTTGAGATCGGGGCGGTCGATGGCGTCGCACAGATTCCGCCAGAATTTCTCATCCCTGGCCGCGATCACCACATATCCGTCGGACGTCTCGAAGGACTGCCACGGGACCATATGGGCGTGGGCGGATCCCTGCCTCGACACCTGCTTGCCCGTGTTGAGATGGTCCAGAGCGTCATAGGAAAGCATGGAGACCAACGAGTCGAGCATGGCGACATCGGCGTGACGTCCGACACCGTCCCGCCCTCGACCAACAAGTGCCGCCAGCACCGAGATACACGAGAAGATACCCCCCGAGATGTCTGCGATGGGGATGCCAACCCGCGACGGGGGGCCATCCGCCTCTCCGGTGATATCCATGTGCCCGCTGTAAGCCTGGACAACCAGGTCGAAGGCAGCCTTGTCACGCTCGGGTCCGTTCTCACCAAAGCCGGTCACCGACACCGTGATGATGTCAGGGTTGCGCTGGGTGAGGGACTCGTGATCTATGCCCAGCCTCGTCATCACCCCGGGTCGGAAGTTGTCGACGACGACGTCTGCCTTCTCGACCAGCCCATAGAAGATCTCCAGACCCTCTTCGGTCTTGAGGTCGATGCAGATGCTCTTCTTCCCCCGATTCATGAACAGGTGGATGGCGCTCTCCCCCGAGAGCGGTGCAATCTTGGGGTTTCGGGCGGTGTCACCAACCGGAGGTTCGATCTTGATCACCTCGGCGCCTAGCTCGGCGAGGATCGCTCCGCCGTAGGTGCCGGCGATTACCTGACCCAGCTCCAGTACGGTCACCCCGTCCAGCATGTGGAACTCCTCCCCTTAGTGCTCTCCGGCGTAAGTATGTGCGCGTGTTTCGGCGAGGCAGCGGCGTCGATGGCAAGGACACAGGACGAAGGCGTACCCGATGCGGTGCGTTGAGGACGAGGACGTAGCAAGCGGCGTCGCTGGCCGTTGAAACACCCACGAACTTGCGGCGGGGGGCACTTAGGTATCCGGCTCACGGCCACTTGAGCTCGACGATCTTTCCCGACTCCGCGGACTCATCCACAGCCCTGGAAAGAACGAGCACATCGATGCCCTCCTCGCCGGTCGCCAGGATGGGGTCCTGACGATTCTGCCCGACGGCGTTGATAAAGGCGTGCGTCTCCTCCTGCATTGCCCCGAAATGCTCACCCAACGCCCAATCTCCCGGCATGTAGGACCCGAGCATGGCGACCTTCATTGACGTGTCAGGGGTGTAGGGAGAAGGGACCTCCTTGCGGGAGGCCATCAGGACGTCCCGATGATCGTCCCTGACACTGATCGTCCCCTCCCGTCCGAACAGTTCGAAGTCCATCGTCGCCACATATGCGGGCCAGAATTCGGGCAGTTCCCAACTGACCCCGAGATTGGCAACTGTTCCGTCGTCGTATTTGAGCACACACCAGGTGGAGTCCGGTGTCCCGTACTCGTCGTGGATCCGCCCTTTGGTGGATCCGGCGGCGTAAACCGAGGTTGGCTGCCTCCCGTCGAGGAACCAACCCAACAGATCGAAGAGATAGGTCATCGTGTTCACGGATGGCGTGGTGCTCCCCGCACGCGAGATCACCGCTCTGGCCACCGACTCGGCGAGATAAATCGTGGCCTTGGCGCTGGTCACGTCACCAACGTATCCGCGGTTGACATGCTCCTTGATTGCGAGATATCGGCGTCGGAACCGCTGGGTGAACCCTGTGTACACCCTGACCCCATACTCATCGGCTGCGGCGATCAGCTTGTGCCCCTCGTCCGGGAGGATCGTGAATGGCTTCTCGACGAGCACCGTCTTGCCCGCCTCGATTGCGGCCATGGCCGGCTCGAAGTGGGAGTCCTCGGTGGATGCGATGATCACCGCTTCGACCTCATCTCGGGCGACGATCTCCTCGGCCCTTGTCGAGGAGAAATCTGCCGAGGTGGATTCGGCGAGACGTCCTACCTTCTCCTCAACGGTGTCACATACCGCCAGGAAGTTGACGGAGGGATGACGGTGTGCAATCTCGGCTCGCAGGGTTCCTATTGACCCCGCCCCCACGACGCCGACACCAACCCCTCCGTCTATGAAGCGGCTCCTGTTCATGTTCCGTCCTCCTGTTGGGTGAGCCTGTTCTCGGCTCGTTGTGCGGCATCGGCCCGATCCACGATCGAGCGCGCCACCCGGGCAACGGCGTAATCGACCATCCGACCGTCCACATCGATCGAGGCAAGACCCTCGGCGAGCGCCTTGTCGAACTCATCGAGCACCTTCCGCTGGTATTCGACGACCTCGGGGGCCGGGGTGAATACCTCGTTGATCACCGGGACCTGTCCGGGATGGATCGCCACCTTCCCAACGTATCCCAGTCGTCGGGTCAGCTCACTCTCCACCCGGAGACCATCCAGATTGCGGAAGTCCATGAACACCGCCTCGAATGGGTGCTCGATCCCAGCAGCGCGCGAAGACAGGAGCACCTGGGACCGAGCCTGCATCAGACCCGTGCCGTCCGGTGTCCACTCACAACCGAGATCGGCGACGAGATCGCCCTGCTCACCACCACCGAACATGACGCACTCCACACGGGAGCTCGCAGTCGCCATCTCATAGGTGAGCCGTACTCCCAGCCCGCTCTCGACGAGGGGGATGATCCCGGTGCTCCCTTTCTCTCTGCCGTCACTGAGCTCCAGGGCGGTCAAGGCACCATCGATCTCCTTGATGATCCCGGGATCCTCGGCCTTCGGGATCACCAGACCGGCTACCCCGCTGGTTCCCGCCGCCACCACGTCGTCCCAAAGCATCCCGGTATCAGCTCCATTGGTGCGGACGAAGATCGGCACCCGGGATGGCGGGAGATCCGATAGGAGTTGTCGGGCAGCGGGTTTGGCATCAACGGCAACCGCGTCTTCGAGATCGACGATGACCGCGTCGGTCCCGGAGCGGATCGCCTTCTCGATGAGGTCCCGGCGATGCCCGGGGGTGAAGAGCATTGAGCGCAACGGTTCCATATGACTCCCTACTTGATCGCTGTCGGGTTGAGTGGCGACCCGACAGCACGGGTAAAGGGCAGGGGCGGGCCACAGAAGAAAAACTCGTAGACGCCGTCGTCCGCACAATCGTCGGCCAACGGCTCAAGATCGAAGATCTCCCCCAGCCACAAGCCCATGTGGGCGATAAAGACGATATGGAGCGGTTGGAAGACATCCTCGGTTTCGTTCGGTCTTACCTCCAATCCCCAGGTGTCGGCGGCGACTGCGGCAACGTCACGTTCCGCTATCCAATCAACACTGTCCAAGCCCAATCCGGGAGCGTCACCACCGGCGTAATCACCCCAATCCTCCTCGGCACGCGCCCTGGCAATGGCACCGGTGCGTACAAACAAGAAATCACCGACCGAGACCTCCACCTGGGCCATGTCGGCTGCCCGTTGCAACTCATCTCCACCGATGGCATAGCCCGGCTCGAGCCGTTCGACACCGAGGGCACGGGGCACGTCGAGGAGAACGCCCCTTCCCACCATGTCCTCACGGGCCCGGCTCACCGAGTTCTTCAGGGCACCCTTGCTGCTCACCCACTCCGCGCCGTACCCGTTGTAGATCTTGTCCTCGAACACCACATGGCCGAGTGCATCCCACTGGGTGCCACTCTGCAGGGGCATGATTATGAGATCGTCGGTGCCCCGAAAATAGCGGTCGACCCCGCCATAGAAGTCCCGCACCGACGAGCCCGCTATCACGTCAGCCCCGTCACGGATCATGAAGTGCAGGGGGTTGAAGCGACCGAAGGCACCGGTTTGCGGTCCCTCCTCGTCGTACGGAACCGCCATGGAGATCGTCTCACCCCGGCGGACCAACTTCGAGGCTGCAACCACATGCTCCGGCGTCACCAGATTGAGAGTCCCTCGTTCATCATCGGGACCCCATCTACCCCAATTGCTATGGCGTTCGCAGAGAGCTCGTACCGTCTCGATGTTGGGTGAGCCGGTCATACACATACCTCCAATTGTCTCATTTAAAGAGACACGCTTGACGGTTGTGTACATTATGTCAAGAGTCCCGATAATGTCAATCAAGGAGCTATCTCCACAATTGACATCGCAGCCACACCGGAGATAACCTTCGAACTACCTGCTGCGTCTTATTGAATGAGACGCCTGGCCATATCGGCTCCACACAGGATGGCACCTTGCCAGATTATTTTAGCGAGTACACCAAGAGTGAGGAGTTCCCAGCCCCATGAGCACGTCCTTCACCCCCGAGCAGACCCTGTTCCGCGACACGGTCCGGGACTTCTGCGAAAGAGAGATCAGCCGGGAGTTCGTTCGCCGATGTGATGAGACGAAGCAACCCCCAAGGGACGTTTACGAGAAGCTGGGCGCCCAGGGCTGGCTCGGCATGAACATCCCCGAGGAGTATGACGGTGCCGGCGCGGGTGCCGTCGAGGTAGCGATCCTCCTGGAGGAATTGGGGTACTTCTTCCTCGATCTCTCCTTCTGGGTCTTCCGGGCGTTGACCTGGGGCGGTCTCGCCGTAGGTCGGGACGCCACCGAGGAAACGAAACGTCAGCTGCTTCCGAAGATTGCCACCGGTGAGTTGGCCGTATGCTTCTCGCTGACCGAACCGGATGCGGGGTCGGACGCAGCTTCCATCTCCCTGAGCGCGGTGGAAGATGGTGACGACTATGTCCTCAATGGCCAGAAGGTGTTCACCTCAGGATTCAAGGCGAGCGACCTGGTGGTGGTCGCCACCAGAACGTCCGCCGAGGGAAAGAAACACCACGGGATCACCAACTTCGTCGTCGACACCGATAGCGACGGCCTGACCTGGAACGCCATCGACACCCTGGGCCACTGGCCCCTCGGCACCGCCATGCTGTTCTTCGAGGACGTCCGAGTGCCGAAGGACCGTATGTTGGGCCAACTCCATGAGGGTTGGGCCGACCTGGCGGTGTATCTCCGCTACGAGCGGCTCTGTCTTTCGGCAGCGCGAACCGGTGCCGCCAAGGCAGCGTTGGCCGACGCCATCTCGTATGCGAAGGAACGTGAGCAATTCGGTCGCCCCATCAGCAAGTTCCAGGCTGTCTCCCATCGTCTGGCGGAGATGCAGATGATGGTGGAGATCTCCGAAATGCTGGTCTATCGATACGCCACAAGACTCGACCAGGGCATCGCCACCACCCGGGATGCCGCCATCCTCAAGCTCTACGCCTGTGAGGCATACAAGGAGGTCGCCGACATGGGTCTGCAGGTGCTCGGTGGCTACGGCTACACCATGGAGTACGACCTGCAACGGCACTTTCGGGAATCGCGATTGGGCACCATCGGCGCCGGGACCTCCGATATACAGCGGAACATAATCGCCAAGACGATGGGAATCTGAGGAGCACTAATGGGTGTGATCACCGACGAGGCAAGACGTTGGGCGGAGAGGGAGTACCCAACCCGCGAGTTCCATGTCGACGCCCGCGACATC
>WHTL01000375.1 GCA_009377735.1 Acidimicrobiia bacterium | reverse complement strand
TGCTACAAGACGACGACGTTCTATCACGCCGAAAGCGAGCGAGTGGTCAGCTGGGATGACGCTGCCTTCGGCATCGAGTGGCCGTCGGAGATGGATGACCCAATACTCTCCGAGCGCGACCGGAACGCTCCGTCGTTCGCCGATGCCGAGCTCACGACATGAGGGCACTGGTGACGGGGGCCTCCGGCCAACTGGGGACTGCGGTCCTCCGTCGACATCCCGATTCTGTCGGGGTGGGGAGAGCGCAGGTGGACCTCGCAAAGGTGACGAGAGACGATATTGCCGATCTGATCGGGGCCCATGACCCCGACATCGTCATCAACACCGCCGCGTACACGAAGGTAGACCTGGCCGAGTCCGAGCCCGAGGTAGCGGAGCGGGTCAATGCAAGAGCGGTAGGCCGTCTGGCGGAGGTGTGCGCCCGACTCGGCAAGCCATTCGTCACCTACTCCACGGACTACGTATTCGATGGCACCTCCACCACGCCATATTTCGAGTCGGCGAGACGGAACCCCCTCAGCGTGTATGGTCGAACCAAGGCGTCTGGTGAGGATGCGGCGCTCGAAGCTCACCCCGACAGTCTCGTCATCCGCACCTCGTGGTTGCTGTCTTCCACCCATCGCAACTTCGTGACCGTCATGTTGGATCGGGCCCGATCCGGCGAACTCAAGGTGGTTGAAGACCAGATCGGTCGACCCACTGCAGCGGATGATCTGGCGATGGCAACCGATCACGCCATCAATAAGGGCGTGTCCGGTTTACTCCATCTAACCAACCGGGGTCATCCAACGAGTTGGTTCGGATTGGCCCGTGAGATCGTCGGTCTTGGTGGGATGGATCCCGATTTGGTGTCTCCCTGTGCCACGTTGGAATACCCAACCGCCGCTGTTCGGCCCGCCTACTCGGTTCTCGAATCGGAGATCGACGACGTAGACGACACCTGGCTCCCACCCTGGGAGGAGATGCTCCCCGATCTGGTGGCGGCCCAGAGGGACCAGTTACCTGAACCCAGGGTGGAGGACACCGCCCGGCGAACATCTCCGCCCTAGGTTCGTCTCCGCCACCACCAGCGGCCCCGGTAATGCGACTCCTCGGCGGGCACCTCGAGAGCGGCGTCCAGCCTTTTTTGGGTGGCCCGGGTGCGACGGCGTTCCCATACGAGACGATCCAACCACGCGGCGGCGGCTGCTGCGTGTCGTTGGTTGCGACTGACCACGTCTGGGTTGACCGATGACAATATGGCGATCTCAGTGCCGGGATCCTGCCAGCGATCGAGGAACATCCTCAGGTTGTCCTCCTGGATCTCCCAAAACTTCGGCAGGTTCTCAAAGCTCGCCCGCGACTCGTGCTCTACGAGAACCCGAGTATCGAGGATGACGTCGAGGCCGTTGACCCAGACGGTGAAGAGAAGATCGAGATCCTCGGCGGTCGCCACGGGATACGACTCGTTCCATCCGCCCAACGAGCGGATGACATCGGTCCGCATCGCATACACCACACCGCTGGGTAGCTCCCCGAATGGGTTGAAGACGATCCGCTCGGCGCCGGGCTCATCCCGCACGGTTACCGGGTTGCCCGCCGCGGTTACGGCAGGGGTGACGATGCCGGCACTGGGGTAGTCGTCGAAGGTCCCCACGATCGATGACGCCCATCCCGGCGGAAACACCGTGTCGTTGTTGATGAATGCGATGTAGTCACCACTGGCTGTGGCGAGACCGGCGTTCATCCCGGCGGCGAATCCGAGGTTGCTGTCGTTGAGGACGGGGACATCGGCGTTGTCCCTAGCCCAGCTAGCCGCACCCTCCTCCGAGCCGTTGTCCACCAGCACCAACTCGTGGTCTAAGTCGGTGTGGTCCCGCAGGGAGGCGACGCATTTCTGGGTGAATTCGAGGTTGTTCCAGGCGAGGACGACGAGCGAGATCCGTGGCATGAGGACATGGTAGGAGGCTGGTGTGGAATGCCGTTGTGCAGATCGGCGGCCAGGCGCGCCGCTCCTAGGAGGAGGACGCCGCGAGCGGTGATGACTGGTCGTCGAGATGTGGGATATGTGTTCCGCACCGGCCTCCTAAAGGTTGGTGTGGAATGCCGTTGAAGCAGATCGGCGCGAGGCGCGAAGAAAATTTCCGTTAACTCCGCGGGTGGTGACTAGTCTATGGCGTCACGCCAAAGGCATACTTTGGAGGCTCCCCCTTGCTACTCAGGATCACCTTGTTCGTCCTCGGTCTGGCCCTCGCCACCGCCTTGGGCACCAGTCCCGCATCAGCGGACGAATCAGACGACCCTGAAAACACCACCCAACACGCCGCCCACGACGTCGAACCGACCTATGCCTCACCGGGAGAGGAACCCGCCAACCAGGAAGAGGCCCTGGGCTGGCTCATCGTGCCCGACGACATGGAGCCATCGGTTCTCTGGGAGAACATCGCACTACCCCAGAAGTTCGCGTCGACGATGGTGTTCCCCTATCCGGGGGACATGGGCCGGAAGGTGCGGGGGGAGTTCTTCGACGCATTCAATGACCCCCGTGGTGGCGGTACCCGCCAGCACGCCGGTCAGGACCTTATGGCCCCCAAGATGGTCAAGGTGCTGTCCATTGCCGACGGTGTCGTGGTGGAGAAACGTGGTGTCGAGAGCGGCGACTGTTGCTGGATGATCATCGACCATGGCGGCTGGTGGTCCTGGTACCTGCACCTCAACAACGACACCCCGGGCACTGATGACGGTCAGGGCAACGGGATAGTCCCAGGGATCGAAGAAGGGACCAAGGTGGTCAAGGGCCAGCACATCGGCTGGGTGGGGGACTCGGGGAACGCCGAGTACGCCGGATCGCACACCCATCTGGAGACCAGGGTGCCGGCGGATTACGATTCCGAGGACATGTGGGCGGCGATACCGCGGAACGGCTTCACCGCTCTGAAGGAGGCACCGGTAACCGGGCCGAAGCTGCCCCCGGACTCCGGGGCGTTCACTGATGACGATGGCAACGTACACGAGAAGAACATCGAGGCATTGTTCAACGCCGGAATCACCAAGGGATGTAACCCACCGGACAACACCCTGTACTGCCCCAAACGCCAGATCAGCCGTGGCGAGATCGCGGCGTTCATCCGCAGGCTCCTGAAGCTCCCGGCCTCCGAAACGGATCACTTCACCGACGACGGCGACACCGTCTTCGCAGACGATATAGACGCTCTCGCCGAAGCGGGTATCGCCTTCGGGTGCACCGAGACCGAGTACTGCCCCACCCAACCACTACTGCGAGACGAGATGGCGGAGTTCATGGTGCGGACCTTCGCCAAGGACAACCCCGAGGACTACCAGCTTCCGGCGGAGTCACCCTTCACAGACACCGCCCAGAACCGCTTCGCCAAATCCATCGACAGGGTGGCCAACGCCGGTGTAACCAAGGGATGCAACCCACCGGACAACACCCGCTACTGCCCC
>WHTL01000392.1 GCA_009377735.1 Acidimicrobiia bacterium | reverse complement strand
CGGCGACTGTCTCAACCACCGGGATCCCGCGCTTCTCGGCGAACGCCGTCACCTCTTCGATAGCCCCCGAGTAGCGAACCCCTCCACCGGCGATGATGAGTGGCTTCTCGGCGGCCGCGAGGACGGCGGCGGCCCCGGCGATCTCACGTACGTCCGGCCCCGGTCTGCGGATGTTGTGGACCTTCTCCTCAAAGAAGGCGACGGGGAAGTCGAACGCCATTGCCTGGACGTCCTGGGGCAACCCGAGATATACGGGTCCGGCCGTGGCCGGGTCAACCATGACGGCGACGGCCTGGGGGAGGGTGGCAATGATCTGCTCCGGGCGGACGATCCGGTCCCAATAACGGGTCACCGGTTTGAAGGTGTCGGAGACCGAGATGGATGGATCACTGAAGTCCTCCACCTGCTGCAGGACGGGATCGACGATGCGGTGGGTGAAGTAGTCCCCGCTGATCAGGAGCACTGGGATGCGGTTGGCGTGGGCCGCCGCCGCCGCGGTGACCATGTTCGTCGAGCCGGGTCCCACCGATGTGGTGGCAATCATTATCTGGCGTCGTAGTCTCGCCTTGGAGAAGGCCATTGCTGCAAGGGCCATGGACTGTTCGTTCTGACCACGCCACATGGGAAGTTGGTCGCGATGTGGATAGAGGGCCTCTGCGAGGCTGGTTACGTTTCCATGTCCGAAGATCCCGAATACACCGGGGAATAGGGGGGCGGTCTCGCCATCGATCTCGGTCTTCTGGGACAGCAGCCACCTCACCATGGCCTGCGTCGTCGTCAGCCATACCGTCTCTATGTTCCCTCCTCGGTTGCGATCTCAAGGGGTGTGCAGATCACGGACGTCCTCCCATCTTTCCGAATCCCAGGACCGAACCATCGTGTCGGCCACCGAGGCAACGGCCAGGGCATCACCGAAGTCTGGTCGGAATCGACGATCATCGACGACAGAGGTCAGGAACTCGTACGCTTCGATCGTCTTCAAGTCGTCGAAGCCGATGGAGTTGCCACCTCCCGGGACAAAGGCACCGTGGTGGGGGTACTCGTCGCCGGACAACAACTCCTTGTATCCGCTGGGGGCTTTCCTGTCTGCCAGATACAGCCGTAGCTGGTTGAGCTTCTCGTGATCCCAACTCGCCGCCCCTTTGGTTCCGTTGACCTCGAAAGCCATCTGGGACTGGGGCCCTACCATCGATCGATCGGCCTCCAGCGTTCCCCTGGCACCGCTCTCGAACTCGACCAGGGCTCCAATGTAGTCCTCGTTTGTGACCTCGCCCGTGGGGTCTTCCGGCCGACCCCTTTGGTAGTGGCTTTCAGTATCGGGGCGGGGGAGTGGTCGCTCCGTGACGAAGGTGTTCCTGGTGGCGACCAGCCTCCTGATTGGCCCACCCAGGTAGTGAGCCATGTCGATGGCATGGCTCATCAGGTCAGTGAGAACACCATATCCCGCCTCCGACTCGAGATACCGCCAGGACAGCGTCCCCATACGGTCACTCCCATACATACTGAAGAACCGGCCGCGATAGTGGGTGAGATCACCCAGACGACCGGTGTCGATCAACCCCCTGGTGTGTTGCACCAGGGGTGCCCAGCGGTAGTTGAACCCGGCACCGGTGACGACCCCCGCTTTTCGGGCCGCCTTCTCGATGGCAGCAGTGGCAGCGGGATCGATACCCACCGGCTTCTCACAGAAGACGGGCTTTCCGAGGCTGGCCGCCACTTCGGCGATCTCGCGGTGTCGCGCCGTGGGGGCGGCTATATCGACCACATCGACAGCCGGGTCCGAGACCAGTCGGCGCCAGTCGGTGGTAACCCGATCCACCCCAAAACGGCTTTCTGCGTGGTCAAGCCGCGCTTGGTCGGTATCGGCCACCATCACCACCTCGGGTGTGAATGCGGTGTCGAATCGAGTGGGGAGGACCCGATAGGACCGGGCGTGAGTCTGGCCCATCCACCCGAACCCGATCACACCGATCCCAAGTCTGGCAGTCATCTCCTGGAGGCTGGTGTGGAATGCCGTTGTGCAGATCGGCGGCCAGGCGCGCCGCATGCAAGGACGCACGACGAAGGCGCACCCGGAGCGGTGCTCCTAGGAGGAGGACGCCGCAAGCGGTGATGACTGGTCGTCGAGATGTGTGGCATGTGTTTCACACCAGCCTCCTAGCTCCTCTCAGGGTGCTGAACAAAGTTGACGTTACCCAGGATTTTGGAACGCTCCAACAGGCGGCGGGCGATGGCGCTACCGGGCTTGACATGGGTACAACCCATTCCTACCTTCAGCGATTGGAACGTTCCAAACCCCGTCGGAGACAGCGAATGAGCGATTTCATGAAGCGGATCGGTGGTGCACCCATCACCTGGGGAGTCGATCCCTCACCGGGCTGGGGTCACGTCATCTCCGCCGAGCGCTACCTGAGCGAATTGACCAAATGTGGACTGAGCGCCACCGAGCTGGGCCCCGACGGATTCCTCCCCGCGGACGATCTCAGCGACTTCCTCGAGGAGTATGGGGCGCGGGTGGTGGCCGGATTCGTCCCCGTGGTGCTCTATCACAGGGACATTGCATCCGAGGCCCTGGTCTACACCGAGCGGGCCGCCGGTCAATTGGCGGCGACGGGCTCCAACGTCATCGTCGTCGGTCCCGACAGTGACCAGGCCGGCTATGACAAGCCGGTCGCCCTCGATGAGTCGGAGTGGACGGTGTTCTTCGAGAACCTCGCCAGATTCGACGAGATCGCCGCCGATCATGGCCTCACCACTGCCGTCCACCCTCACTGGGGCATGGCCGTGGAAGGCCAGGAGAGTGTTGACCGCGTTGCCCGGTCGTCCGACGTGGGTTTCTGTCTCGATACCGGGCACCTGCATCTCGCCGGGGTGGACCCGGTGGAGTTTGTCCGGTCATTTTCAGATCGTGTGGCGCATGTCCACCTAAAGGACGTCGACGGGGCGATGGGGGAGCGGGTACGGACGAGACAGGTACCTTTTCGACAGGCGGTGATCGAGGGGGTTTTTCGACCCCTGGGCGCGGGGGAAGTCGACATCGGCGGTGTCGTCAAAGCTTTGGAGGAAGCTGGCTACGACGGCTGGTATGTTCTGGAACAAGACACCTCGTTGCAGACGGAGCCGGAACCCGGTGAAGGGCCGCTTGTCGATGTGGAGCACAGCATGCGTTATCTCGAAAAAGTCG
>WHTL01000421.1 GCA_009377735.1 Acidimicrobiia bacterium | reverse complement strand
TTCCTCGACGGATTCGGTGAACGGTGATCATTGCCGACACGAGCGGTCTCCTCGCATTCTTCAACGCCGAGGAGCCAGCCCACACACCTGTCGTCACCGCTGTCGAAGCCAGCGACGAACCCCTGGTCGTATCGCCCTTTGTGATTGCCGAGCTCGACTACCTCGTCGCCTCTCGATACGGCGTGGATGCTGAGCTGGCCGTTCTCGAGGAGTTGATGGGCGGCGCATGGCTGTTGGCGCCATTCGACCATTCCGATCTGGAAAAAGCCGTCCGAGTCGTGGCACGCTACCGGGATCAGGACATCGGAGTGGCAGATGCGTCGCTGGTGGTGCTCGCCGACCGATTCGGCACCCGACGGCTGCTCACCCTGGACCGCCGCCACTTCGAAGTCGTACGGCCACGACACGGAGGCCGGTTCACCATCATTCCGTGACAGTCGATCCACGGGGGTCGCCTTTTCGTGACGCTCCCGGGTCAGTTTGTCGGGGTCCCTTCGTGCTGGAAGCAATGCATCAGTCCGGATCGGCCCAGACCAACCTTGACCTCATCACAAACCATCAGGATGTCGGACCGGCACAGATCTGCCAGCTCCTTGAGAAATCCCGCTGGTGTAACGATGAGACCACCATCGGATTGGATCGGCTCGAGAAACAAGGCGGCCACCTTCCCGGGTTCGACGTCTTCGGATAGGCGTCGTTCCAGAAGGGCGATCACCGAACGACCGGTTGGGTCTCCCTCGTGGGGTCGATACGGGTCGGGGTATGGAAGGGAAACCAGCCCTGGTGCCTTCTCTACGCCTTCCTGAGCGCTGTGTCCGGATATTGCCATCGAGCCCGATGTGCCTCCGTGATACGCACCCTCAAAGGAGATGATTCGGGGTCTGCCCGTGGCCGCGGTAACGGCTCGGGCCGCGGTCTCGTTGGCGTCGGATCCGGAATGACCGAGCCAGACCCGTCTGTCGGAATCGCCCGGTGTTAGCTCCAGCAGCTTCTCGGCCAGCTCCACAGCTGGCTCGTTGATGAAGGAAAGGATGCTGGCACCGGCCTGAGATTCGAGCGCCCGTGACGCCGCCTCTCGTATGGCCGGGTGGGAGTGACCCAAGCTCACAGCTCCCCACGACGCTGAGAAATCGAGCAGGCGGCGACCGTCCTCCCCGATCAAGTAGCAGCCGTCACCGCCCACCACGGCCAGAGGGTAAAACCGCAGCTTCTGAAGACGAGCAATCGCCTCAGCATCACGTTTCAAGAGGGTCAACAACTCCGACTTTCCGGATAGCTGGACGCTAGAGGAACCAAGAAGCAGGCCTAAATCACCAGCGCCTCCGGTACGTCCGAAACACAGGTGACAACAAACTGGTCGTTCGAGGTGTAAGCGGGCTAAACGTGATCGGCATCGAACCCACATCGCTCAGCGCATCGGGAACCGAACCCTATTGGTGGACGCCGAATGGACCGTTAGTTCCGGCCGCCGAGATCCCGACACTTTGAAAGGACCGAAACGAGCTCATCGGGTGGTCGATCCGAAGCGGCTCTTGCCGCTTTCCGGATCGACTTGAGACCTATATCTGCCGACTTCACTAGCCGCAGCCAATCCTTGAACGGTCGCCTATCGGGATGCTCTCTGTACTCTGCACGCAGCTTCGACCACGATTGATTCAATCCGAAATGGGACTCATCAAGATACTCAATGATGTCTCCCTTGCTCAGCCCCCACACATGGACTCGAGACTCCCGACCTTGAGTTAGGGCTCTTCTACATGCGCCGAGAGCCCATTCCATCTCTGCTGTTTGCTCGCGCTTAAGGCGACTCTCATAGGTGTCGAGCTGCTTCTTGGCTGCTTTTCGTTTGTCTTGAGATGCCAGACGCAAAACCTGTTCCCACGTCGCGTCAAAGTCATCTGACACAAGATTGTCAAGAAGGATGACAACATCGGCCGTTGTGAACTCGAACAGCAACTCGGCAGTGATCGTGCTTGCAGCGTGCTTGGCACCGAGCATCGAGAGTAAGCGAGTTCGGGCGTTCTCCCACTCTCCTGGAAAGAGATTTTCCAATACGGCCCGGTCGTGTTCACCTTCGATTACCAGGAACTTGCGATAAACCTGCAGGATGTCAATGGGACGAACACCGAGGGCTTCAGCCATTTCCGAGAGCTCTTTTTGAAGGTCGGCGTCGAGATCACTGATAGTGGACAGACCCAGTGGACCTTTCTGCAGATGGAGAAGAGTGGCGGACTCGATTGCCAAGAGCTGAGGATTGTGCGTTGCGACGATGACTGGCCCACCGAGATTCGCTGAGGCTTCTTGCAGGTGAGCGGTCATATGAGCAATGGCAGCAGGGTGAAGCGCCGGAGATATTGTCAAATGTTGTGGATGGGGTCATGTCAGGCTGCGACGTCCTCGGGGTCGGGCTGGTCGGTTTGGCTTCTTTCTTGTAGTTCTCCGTCGATGAAGACGGCTCGGGCTCGGACGAGGGCGACCAGGTGGTG
>WHTL01000016.1 GCA_009377735.1 Acidimicrobiia bacterium | reverse complement strand
GGCTAACCAGCTCTACTGGCGAGGCAGACACGATATATGTCTCCCTACCCGCCTCATGATGACGTTCCACCACCGCCCGTGTCTCCGGTCGCACTGCGGAAAGGAGTCGCGGCAGGATCTCATCGTTGAGCGCGGTGACATCCTCACGGTTCCGCCCCTCGACTGCCTCCAGGATCCGATCACGCACCAGATCGGTCATCTCGTCGGAGCCACCGGTGAGTCGAAACTCCAGGGTTCGGAGGCCATCGCTCATCATCTCGCGCGTGGAGGTCAGATCATTGCGCCACGCCACCCAGCCGAAGACCATCGTTGATGCCCCCGCTATGAGCGTCCTATCAAGATCAAAGAACGCCGCGGCACCGTTGTCCACCTGCTCTCTCATCTGCAAGGTTCCAGCCTATCGCACCCCAACTTCAGATGGAGTCCAGGTAACGCTGCAACTCTGTCTTGGCGCCGGTCTCGATGGGTGTGCCGTGGCCAAATGCGAGCGCGTCGAACTCGAGGTCCTCGAACCGACGAATGGATTCCAGTGCCATGGGCATGTCGGGTGTGAAGCTGGTGTTCGGCCCACGCACGGTTCCCTCCTCCCCATCAAGTACCTCCCCGCCATTGAGGGCATCACCGGTAAAGAGGACACCGAGATCGGGGTCATGGAGAGAGATGTGACCGGGGGTGTGCCCCGGGGTGGCAATGACAGTCATCCCGAAAACGTTGTCGCCGTCAACTAACCCTACGACATCACCCACGGAGGCGACAGGGTCGATATCGGCCTCACCGATCCCGAGGGTGGCATTCACGGCCTGTTCTGCGACGGCTGGGAAGCCACCGATGTGGTCGCGGTGATTGTGGGTGGCGACGACATCGGAGACATCTTCCCAGCGCACCCCTAGTTCACCGAGAGCGGTGTCGATCGGAGCAGCGTCGGAGGCAGTCCCGGTGTCCACGATCGCCGCCTCGCCACCACGCACCACGACATAAGCAGAAACGAAGTCATCGAAGTTGATGCGATGCCACCCCGGCGCCTGGGCGGACGGACCACTGGTCGTGGAAGTTCCGGTGCTGGAAGGTGCTGCCGTGGAGCCGGGCACTGCAGCTGTGGTGCCGGCGCCCGCTCCCGTGGTGGTTCCTGCGGTGTCGGATGGCGAGCAACCTGCGACCCCCACCGTGACCATTCCGACCGAGAGCGTCCCGAGATCCTTTAGGAACACCCGCCGGGTGTATGCCTTCTTCCCGTGAGTCATAGCCTGCCTTCCGTCAGTCAACTCGACCCTTCCGTGCCCACTCAGCGTAGATCTCCTTCAGTCCCGATTGAGCCACCAACCCACTACCAGACCCACCAACAGCGCGGTGACGCCGGTTCGCGCTGTATCCCCCACAGATGGCGGTGGCGCGAACGGTGAGTCCGTTGCCAGCAGTCGAGCCTTCAACGACGCTTCGGTCCGTTGCGACGGTGTCATGAAGTCCCCGTGTTCCAGGTAGTCGGCGTAGACCTTGGTCACCTCGGCACCGAACAGATAGATCTGCCACATCACGTTGAAAAAGAGAAGGAGAATCGCGATTCCTCCGAACGCCCCGAGTGCGCTGCGACCGCTCGAGTCGGTGGAGATGAGACCGTATTGAATGAGCAGCCCAACGATGAAGGCGCCACCCAGGATTAGGGCGGCCGTGAAGATCCCTCCCCTACGGGCTGCCTTCCAGGGGACGCTCACCCGAACCAGGGCATGGAACGTCATGGCGATGACCAGCATAAGCATGACCACGGAGATGAGCGGGACACCAACGTTGGCCAAGAGGGTTCCCGCCGCCACCGGCATTCCCGGTATCTCCAGGAGGAGCCGTCTGATCAAACCCACCGCACCCACTGCCAACAGGGGCACAAAAGCCAGAACCGCAATGAGGAGTGCTGCCACCAAGGCAATACCTCGTTGGATCACCATCGACAGGATCCCAGCCGTCCTTTCCTCCGGGGTGTGGAAGATGGCGTTGAGGACACCCTGGGTCTGGAGGAAAATGCCCGAGGCGGCGAAGGCAGCGACCAGGGCACCAATACCGATGAATGATCCGGAGTTGGTTGTCACGAAATCAAGAACACCACCCAGCTCATCGGCAATGGTGTCACCTGCGAACTCCCTCGCTTGTTCGACGATATCGCCCACCACATCCTGACCGCTGAGAACCACACCGGTGATCCCCACCGCGAGAAACAAGATCGGCACCATGGCGAACATGGTGTAGTAGCTGAGTGCCGCAGCCATCCGTCCGGCCTTGTCGGAACCGAACTCCTCGATGGCGTTCTTGAGGAGCCGGTAGAGACGTTGGCGGAGGGGAAGCGATCCGTGCTGCATACCACCGCAGATGCTAAAGGGGTTAGCTCACATCATCGACAGTGGTGGTCAAGCCGAGGGGGGCACCCGCTCCAGGAAGGTGACAATCTCGGCCCTACTCAATCGAGAATGGGGACACGATCGAGTGTTCTCGGGTGGGTTGCACCCCTGGAGCAGACCGGCCTCGGCCAGGATCTCGATGTCACGCTCGAATACCGAATCATCGTCGTCTATGAAGGGGTTGCCCTCGCCACGGTCGGATAAGCCCAGGGCACGGACAAGCATCGCCGCCACCTCTCCCCTCTCCAGGACCCGATGCGGGCAATAATGATCGTTCTCCGGCGGGTTGCACCCCCACGTGATTCCGGCATCGACCAGTGCCGCAATGTCATCGACGAACACCGAGTCCTCGATGTCGGTGAACCCGGTTTCGGGATCCCCAGGCGGCAGATCGAGGAATCGGTTCAGCACGGCGGCGACCTGGCCTCGCGTCGCCCCATCAAAGGGCGAGAAGGTGATGGGGGAAGTCCCATAGACAACCTGTCCCTCGTAGGCCCATCGCACCGGGTCGTAGAACCAGTCCGACTGTCCCACGTCGATGAAGGGGATCCCCTCGGGGGCGCTGCGCGGAACGAGGGCGTCGTTGAGAATTGTCGCCACCTTCTCCAACGCTGAGATACCGGCCGCCTCCGTGCTCCACCCGTCGGAGAAAATGGCCATGGCATAGGCGCCGTCGTCGATGTCACGGATGACCCCGACACTGTTGATCCTCCATCCGATACCTCTGGTCGGGTAGAACCCGTTCTTCAGCTCGAACTCCCAACGACCGGGTACGCCGGCACTGATCCCCCACTGTTGGCTCGGGATCACGGACCCCATGAGGTCCCGGGCCACCATCACCGAATCCCCGTCGAGGGGGCCGAACTCATTGAGGAGAAGTTGTCGAACGAGGTGAATCTGATCGCTCGCCGAGGTGAGCGTCAGCCCCCACCTCCCCGAGGGAATCACGGTCTCCTCCAACCCGAAGGCATCGTGGATGGACTCGAAGCCCGCTACCCCACCCAACGACAGGAAGAGGTCGCTCGTGGGCGGATTTGCGCTCTCGGTGATCATGGGGATGGCACGTTCCATCTCCCAGCTGCTGAGCGGGCGTCCCTCGTTCTCCGCTCGCCACAACAACCCGGCCAGCACCTCGATCTTGAAAACACTCGCCGTAGTGATGCGCGTTTCCGGCTGGAACGTGTATGTGCAGCCGTTCCGGGCGTCATAGACGGTTGCGGTGAAACGTCTTCCCGGGTACCGCTCTGAGAGCGACTCCGATAGGTCGGGAGGAAACGGATCGGAGGATTCACACGTCTGACCGTGCACTCCGAGTGGGAGACTCAAACACAGAGCCGAGACGGCAATCACCATCACCAATCTGGGTTTCCACGTAGATGTCCTCACCCCGGGAACGATAAGGAGATCCGCTCGCGGAGTGCAGCAGTTCCCCTCCCCACCCCGTTCTGCGCGGATCTTTAACGCGATGGAGCGAGATTCCACGCGCAGAAGGAGGAGGCCCAGCACCCCACCCCGTTCTGCGCGGATCTTTGACGCGATGGAGCGAGATTCCACGCGCAGAAGGAGGAGGCCCAGCACCCCACCCCGTTCTGCGCGGATCTTTGACGCGATGGGGCGAGATTCCACGCGCAGAACGGAGGGGTTGGGGCCGTCGCTGGTCCGCTTGACACACACCACCCGGTATTGTCCTCTTCATGACCAGCCAGCCATTCGAGCCACCGGTGAAGACCATGGAGGCGCGCACCTCCGAGAGCTGGCCCAAGGGGGACCGCGTCTACGAGCCGAAGTGGGACGGCTTCCGCTCACTCTCCTGGTCCGCTCCCAACATAAGAATCGACTCCCGAAGTCAGCGCCCCCTCCTCCGCTACTTCCCCGAGTTAGAGCCGGCTCTAGAACAACTCCCCGAAGGTACCGTCGTCGACGGCGAGATCGTGGTGATAATCGATAATGTCACCCAGTTCGACACCCTGCAACAGAGGCTCCACCCCGCAGAATCCCGCGTCAACAAGCTCTCTGCTGAGACCCCAGCGGAGCTGATCGCCTTTGATCTCCTCGCAGTCTCCGGTGAGGATCTTCGTGAGCTTCCCTTCTCTGAGAGGAGAAAACGCCTCGAGGAGCTCGCTGCAACCTTGGAGCACCCCTGGAACCTCACCCCCTCGACATCGGATGTCGACCTAGCTAGGCGATGGTTCGACGAGTTCGAGTCGGCTGGCTGCGACGGGATCATCGCCAAGGATCCCGACCTCGCCTATCAGCACGGCAAGAGGGCGATGACCAAGATCAAACACCGACGCACCGTCGACGTTGTGGTTGGGGGCTTCCGCGAGCACAAGGACGGCGACAAGATCGGCTCTCTCCTCCTGGGTCTCTACAACAATGCGGGCGAGCTCCATTTCATAGGACACTGCTCCGGATTCCCCGATGTCGACCGCACCGAGATGTTCCAGACGTTCTCGAAACTGGCTACCCAGGACTCCTTCGGGGAGAATGCCCGCATGCCCGGTGGGCAAAGCCGTTGGACCGGAGGAAAGGACCTCTCGTGGACCCCGATCGCCCCCGGAACGGTGATCGAGGTCAGCTACGACCAGTTGGAAGGTGCACGCTTCCGTCATGCGACCCGCTTCCACCGGTTCCGCCCCGACAAGGACCCGATGGATTGCACCATGGAGCAGCTGGAGCTCCCCGACGGTGCCGGGTTCACCGAGGTTGTCGCCTCTTGAGTTCGACGCCGTCCTCGGGGATAGAGTGATCGATAGGGACGCCACACCGGGTATCGTCCCGCCAGTGAGCGAAACAGTCGTCACCGCCCGGGGTCTCACCCACGATTACGGAAGCGTCATCGCTCTCGAAGATCTCGAACTCGACGTCCCCGAGGGAGTGGTCGGTCTGGTGGGCGCCAACGGAGCGGGTAAGACAACGCTGTTCCGGATACTCCTGGGACTTCTCCACCCCACGAAGGGTGCTGTCACCGTTTTCGGAGATGACCCCGAACAGGACCCGATGGGTGTGCGGGCTCGTGTGGGATACATGCCGGAGGGAGAGTGTCTCCCCGACGACCGCACCGCCGCCGATTTCGTTGCCCATACCGCCGAGCTGGCAGGGATCCCGCGCAAGGAGGCGATCCGACGCTCCTCGGAGACCCTGTTCTTGGTGGGCCTCGCAGAGGAGAGGTTCCGTCATCTTTCCGACTTCTCAACGGGTATGAGGCAACGGGTCAAACTTGCCCAGGCGATCGTTCACGATCCGGACGTGGTCCTACTCGACGAGCCCGCCTCCGGTCTCGACCCCGAAGGTCGGGAACAGATGCTGGAGTTGATCCGACGTCTCGGCAACTTCGGCATAAACGTGATCGTCTCCTCCCATGTTCTCACCGACATCGAGTCGACGGCCAGTTGGGTCGTTCTGCTCGACGGTGGTCGTCTCATGCGCTCCGGACCCATCGACGCCGGTACCGACCGCGACACCGTTGAGGTCGACGTCCACGGCGACCCCCAGGCCTTGATCGATGAGCTCGACCGTCAGGGAGTTCCCGCACAGCTATTCGGTCGACGAGTAGTCGTCGGACCCGGCGAAGACCTCGAATCCCGAATCGTCTCCATCGCTGCCACCCAGGGGTTGGGGCTGTTCGCCATGACGCGGACCACCACCAGTCTCGAGGACGAGTTCCTGGGCGTACGATGACAGACCCAGTCATCATCGACCGTGGATACCGGCGCTACGACGGACCGAGACTTGGGCCAAGATCGGCCGAGTGGGCAATATTCCGCGAGGGTGTGCGTCGTGTCCTGGGCCTGGGCCAGAAGGCACGCCGTAAAATCCTTCCCTGGGCCCTCCTCGCCATCGCCGTCACTGCAGCCGCAGTATTCGTCGGCCTCCACTTCTTCGTCGGTGAGACCGTAGGGAGCGGGTTCGGAACCGACGAGCTCCCCAGCTATGGGCAGTTGTTCGATTTCTACAGTTGGATTGGCCTGATATTCATCGCCCTGGCCGCCCCCACCCTGCTCATACCCGACCGGATCAAAGGTGTCCTCTCCGTCTACTTCTCTCGGCCACTCACGGTCAACGGCTACCTACGGGCCAAGGCCGGCGCCTTCCTCGGGGTCACGGCCCTCATCTATCTGGTGCCACAGTTGGTTCTCCATCTCGGACTTGCCTTCCTGTCCGACGGTGGGTTCCTCGGGTACCTCTGGGACGAGATCGCCATTCTGTGGCAGGTGCCCGTGGTTGCCCTGGGATATCTCGCCATTCACGGGAGTATCGCCACCCTCGTCGCCTCTCTGGTGAAACGGGTCGGTGCCGCCGCCGCCGTCTTCTTTGCGATCATCGCCGCGGTAGGACCCTTCTTCGCCGGTCTCGCCACCCTCGATTTCCCCGGTGCGGGTTGGCTATCGCTACTTCACTTCGACCATCACCCCCGGGTAGTGAGGGACTGGATCTTTGATATTGACTCAGGCGACTTCGCGATGGAGGTTGCGGGTTTCGATCCCTGGATATCCGCCGTGGTCATCGCCGTCATCACTGTCCTTTGCTCTGCGGTGGTCCTGTGGCGATATCGGCGGGAGGCGTGACAGTGACCGCAGAGCCAACTGTTGTCACCACCGAGGTGTCCAAGTGGTTCGGACAGAAGGTGGCTGTGTCAGAGGTGAGTGTCAGCTTTGGGCCGGGAATCACCGGGCTGCTTGGCCCAAACGGCGCCGGCAAGACGACCCTCATGCGTCTCATCACCGGTCTTCAGGTCCCATCGGCGGGGTCCGTCTCTGTGCTGGGGGTGAACCCCCGGTTGGATGTCGATGTATATCGGCGCCTCGCTCTCGTTCCCGAGGAGGAGGCTGTGTACGGAAGTCACACCGCCCGGGAGTTCATCACACTCTCAGCCAAACTTTCCGGTCTGAAGTCGGTCTCCGACCATGTGGAACGTGCGATCGACACCGTCGACCTAGCCGACTCCGCGGACCGCAAACTCGAAGGCTTCTCCAAGGGGATGCGTCAGCGGGCGAAGGTGGCCGCAGCCCTGGTCACGGACCCCACCGTTTTGGTGCTGGACGAACCACTCAACGGGGCGGACCCGGTGCAGCGGGCGGAGCTGATCGCCCTGTTCAAGGATCTCGGGGAGCGGGGCCGCACCATCATCGTCTCCTCCCATGTCCTCTCCGAGGTGGAGCGGATGGCCGGTCGCGTCGTCGCAATGGTCGACGGTCGTCTCGCCGCCATCGGCACCCTGGCAGAGATCAGGTCGGCCATGACCGAGAGACCCCGGATCGTCACCGTGCTCTCATCTCAACCACGTCCTCTCGCCTCCGCACTGACCGGTGTCGATGGCGTGGTGGGGATCGGGATCGGGGACGACGGTCTCACCATCCAGACCACCAACCCGATTGAGCTGTCCCACGCTCTCCCCCAGATCTCAGCTGGCGACGGGATAGGGCTTAGCCGGGTACAACCCACCGATGAGTCGTTGGAGACCGTGTTCCGCTATCTGATGGAGCAGGGATGATCACAATCATCGGGCATCACCTGAAACAGGTCGCTTCCAGAAGACGCATTCTGGGGTTGGGTGCCCTGGTCCTCCTGCCCGCCTTGAGTATCTTGCTCGCGGGCCGGGACGCTCCTTTGGATGTGGTGTCGGCAACCGTGGTCGGGCTGACCGGAACCGTCTTCGGCCTAGCCACTCTCATCCTCACCGCGGCCGTCCTTCGCGACGAGCGCGACGACGGGACCATTCATTTCATCTATCTCAAACCCATCTCGCGTCTGCAACTCGCCATTGCTGCCTGGTTGGCTGGAGTCATCTCCTCTCTCTTGTTGGCCGTCATCTGTTGGCTCGGAATAGTGGCGAGCAGCGCTCTGATCGGCGTGGAGATGAATATCGCCACCGGAACAATCGTGCTGCTTTTACTCGCCGGAGTGGGCTACACGGCGTTATTCGTTCCACTCGGTTATCTCGCCAACCGGATAATCCTGATCGGTCTCGCCTACCTCATCATCTGGGAGGGGATCGTCGCCACCCTGATCGGCGGTGTCGCCAATACCTCGGTGTGGCGTCTCGCCCTATCCGGATACGCCGACGTAGTGGGGTCGAATGAGGAGTGGGTGATCGAAGCCCTCGGCCCGGTGGTGCCCGGCGTTGGAGGCGCTGTCGGGAAGGTTGCCATCGTCGCCGCACTCGGTATCGCCCTACTCACCTGGGCCCTCCGCAGCCGCGATGCTGTGTAGACCTCTTTGGGGTCGGTTCGGTTGGCCTTTCCCGAAATCTGGCCTTAAATGGTTGTGGACATTCCAGTCGGGATGTTCGTCTTCGAACCGGAAGGGACTACCAATGCATGTTGGAGACCGGGTCAAGGATTTCACTGCCGTAGACCAAAATGGAAATGCAACGAGCCTCTACGACCTTCTCGCTGAGGGTCCTGTCGTGGTGTTCTTCTATCCCAAGGCAATGACGGGTGGTTGCACAACCGAAAGCTGCCACTTCCGTAATCTCAAGAGTGAGTTCGACGAGTTCGGTGCCCGCGCCGTAGGTATCTCAACCGACACCGTCGAGACGCAGGCAGAGTTCGATCGTGTCAACGGGCTCCGGATGCCACTCCTATCCGACCCCGATCGCTCGATCGCCCACCAGTTCGGTGTCAAGCGTCCCGGCCCACTCCCCAACAAGAGGTCGACCTTCGTCATCGACCAGGACGGCACCCTCCTAAGCGAGACCAACTCCGAGACCAACATGGAGCTCCACGCCGACGAAGCCCTAGAAGTCCTCCGCGCCCACGCAGGCGTCCCGAACGGCTGATTGCCTGCCGGAGGCCTCCCTACCCCCACCGGCTGGCTCGCCCCATTAGTCGAGGGTGTGAAATGGTGGGCTGGACGCGCAATTCCACAACGTCGACCACCGGCTGGCTCGCCCCATTAGTCGAGGGTGTGAAATCGTGGGCTGGTCGCGCAATTCCACAACGTCGACCATGCGAGACGTCAGAGAGCTAGAGGCAGCCGTAGGGGGTCTGGGGGACGGAGTCCTCCAGAAGTCAGAGCCCTGAGATGGCCTCGAGGATGGGGATTTCTCCGGAGACGACCTCGAATACTTTGCCCACGGTGGATCGATCGTTGAGGCATGCTGCCAGCACGGCCGCCACGTCTGCTCTGGGAATGTCGCCGCGGTCGACCGATTTTCCCAGGGTCACCATTCCTGTTCCCGGATCATCCGTGAGACGTCCGGGTCTAACGACCGTCCAGGAGAGGCCCGACGTCATTAACGCGTCGTCGGCTCCCGCCTTGGCTCTCAAATAGACCCCAAAGACATTGTCAGGCCCGGCATGTTCGGGTGGCTTTGCCGCTCCCATCGCAGAGATCATCACATAGCGATCCACCCCTGCAGTGCCGCAGGCGTTGATCAGGGAGATGGCCGCCTCGAAGTCGACGGTCTCCTTGCGCTCGGCACCCGATCCCGGTCCGGCCCCGGCCGCAAACACCACGGCATCTGCGCTCTCAACAACTCCCGCCAGGTCGGCCGGAGGCACGGACTCGAGATCCATGACGGTCGCCTCTATTCCCCTGTCCTCCAGATCGCCCATCTGATGCTCCGATCGAATGAGACCGGTCACAACTTCACCCCGAGACACGAGGAGCTCACCCAACAGCATCGCCACCTGGCCGTGCCCACCCGCGATTACAACATGCATGAGGAACCTTTCATGGCAGACAACTGACACTAACGGTGCCTCTGGAACTTCGGGCATGCCGAAAACTGGTCGCCTTTGGTATCAGACCAGGCAACGGGCGCTCCTAACCATGTAGGGGTATGACGAAGGAGGTCCGATAGATGATTCTCGGAGCAGAGACCCTCGACGCACGGGTGACCGTGGGAGCGGCGAGGGAGGCGCTGCAGAATTTCCCGAACACCGCTCGGGTGGTGGTGCGGAGAGATCTTGGTCTGAATCGCTTCTGGTATGTGTTCGACATGGCCGATATCGTCGCCGTCTGGAACCTGTGGGATCCCGAGACCACCCTTGAGGTGGCGCTGAATCTTCACGAGACCGACGCTGTTCCCGTGTATGACTCTCTCGATAGCGTGCCCGAGTACCCCGGTGAGACCGCTGTGCTCGCCGATGGTGATCTCGTGGCGGTGGTGGCACGGTCAACGAACGGTGTAGCCCGCAGTATGGACGACTCCGACGCCGCTCTCCCGACTGACTTCCTGCCGCAGGCACCACCTCCGACCGCGGCAACTGCACCGTCACCGGAGGAAACGGGTACAGAGACCGATGACACAGGTCCCTTTTCGGCCTATCCATCCATGGCCGCCCCGGAACAGGTACATCCGGGTGAAAGATTCGACCTCGTGATCGGCCTCGATACCGAGGCGGCACCGGGAACCGCAGGAGGACCGATGACTCTCGCGGCCGTGGGGGAGGTCTTCGATCTCGTGGTTCAGGTGGTGGCACAGGGTTTCGAAGCACCAGAGGGCATCCGACGATTCCTCCATGTCCGTCGCGATAACCCGGCGAGTTCGAATACCAATGTCGCCCTCATCGCCCCAGCCAAACCGGCGCCCTGCCGCCGCCTCCTCGAAGTGGAATACTCCTATGAGGGTGTCGTACTGGGTAGGGCCTGGCGGGAGATCCTGGTGACCCCCGTGCCTCTCGCCGAACCTGCAGTGAGGTCCGACAGCGCTCCAGTAACCCTGCCGGCACCGGGGTCGGCCGCCGATCTCACCGTGACCGTCATAGAGGGCGACGAACCAGGATCGATGACCTGGACCTTCAACAGCCCACCCTCCCTCGGAATCGACCTGCCTGGACACCAGGTCGAAACCAAAGTACCCGCCGCCAATGCCCGCAGCTTCGCCTATTCCCAGATCACCAAGATCGGTGGGTTGGATGGCTCGCTTCTCCTCCCCAACCTGATCACCGGAATCGGCCGCGAGGTGGCCGCGGCGGCACCGGTCGAATTCTGGGAGGTACTCGACAAGGTTTGGAGGGCGGTCGACGACATCCCCTCCGTCTTGTTGGTCTCCTCAGATCCCTATATCCCCTGGGAGCTCGCTAGCACTGACGAGGAATACCTTGATCCGGAGCTCACCGACGATTCGCTGCCCATGACGCTAGGCGCCCAGGTGAGGATGGGACGATGGATCCCACCCGGACCCAAATCACCGCGGGGCATGGAACGGCCCTCGTTGCCACCGGCCCCGGTCGTGGACGTCAACCTGATGGCGCTGGTGGTGGGCGACTACCTGGCGGAGCGTGGACAGCGCCCACTCCCTTATGCAATGAAAGAGGGAAGGGCGCTCGAGGAGAGGTATCCCACGGTGTGGCGCTCGGCGACACTGGAGCAGATAGACGAACTCTTCGATGACCGACTACGCGAACGGAGAGAGTCGCTCAAAGTCCAGGCCGTTCATATCGCATGTCATGGGGAGGTTGACGGGACCAATCCCGAGCACAACGGGATCGTCCTCTCCGACGACAACCGACGTCTAACTGCCCTCATGATCCGGGGTTCCACCCTCAGTCGCTCTTCGGAACCGTTCGTCTTCATAAACGCCTGTCAGGTGGGTCAGGCAGACCAAGCTCTGAGCGATTACGGCGGGCTGGCCGGGGCATTCATCAAGGAGGGTGCCAGCGCCTTCATCGCTCCCCTGTGGTCCGTGAACGATGTGATCGCCCACGACAGCGCACTCGAGTTCTACCGCCTCACCCTCGACGATGGCATCCCCGTTGGTGAGGCGATGCGACAGATCCGCGCTGGTTACGACACAGAGGCGGACATCCCCGCATCGACACCCCTCGCCTATGTCTTCTACGGCCACCCGGATCTGACGCTCACCCTGGACAGCGAATCATGATGGCCCGTCTGGACGGAGGATCACACCCGGTCGATCTTGCACCCGGATACAGCCTCACTGCACCCGGGCTACTCGGTGAGGCCACCGCCCACGACGCTGCCCCGCCAGGTACCCGCAGGCCCGGTGTCGAGGAGAGCACAGAGGCGCTGGACCTTGCCTTCGAATCCGCCTCGGTCAACGAGATCCGCCTCATCGAGGTGAGCGCTTCGTCCGCACCGGGCGGTGGGGGTCGTGGAGAATCCGCAGAACCGGGAGATGAGCTCATCCTCGATATCCCCGACCTCGGCGGCACGGTGGGTCAGGCCGTGATGGCTGTCGACGAGGGCGGGGGCATAACGTGGCATCTACCGGAACACCTGGGCGGGGGCACCCAGCGTGGTGGAGAGGAACAGCTCCGCTTCAGGATCCCGGTCGATCCCACCTACACGACCGGGGCCGAGGACGAAGGTGACCGGTCCCTCATCGGAACATTGGGCACCACTCTCCTCAAGGTGGTGGTCTATCCCATAACCGACCCGATCCTGGGACCGGTGCTGGAGGACTTTGCCCGCCGCTGGGAGGAGAAGAGACGACCCAACCGGCTCCGCTGGTATGGGTTGGGAGAGAATCGCCAAAAGGGTGCCAACCTGACCGATATCGATCTCGGAGAGTTGGCGTCAGGTCGCAGCCTCTGGTTCGTCCATGGCACCTTCTCCACTGCCAACTCGGCGTTCTCCGGTCTCTCCAATGAAGCCCTGGAGCGCCTTCACCAGAATTACGGTGGCAGGGTGGTTGCCTTCGAGCACCACACCCTCTCGATGGATCCCACCGGGAATCTCAGTTGGCTCGGTGACCGCCTGAAGGGGGCACCCGATCTCGAGATAGACATCGTCTCGCATAGCCGTGGCGGCTTGGTTTCCCGTGTCCTCTCCGGTGAGACCGGTGGGATCCCCGGTCTTGAGGTGGGACAGGCTGTGCTGGTCGGTACCCCCAACTACGGAACGGTCCTTGCCGACCCCGACCACGTGCTCGACTTCATCGACCGTATCTCGACCATCCTCAATGTCTTCCCTCCAGGCCCGGCATCCATCGTCGCCGAGGTGCTGGAGGCGGTGCTCACCGTACTCAAGGTGGTGGGCTCTGCGGGACTCCGCGGTCTCTCCGGTCTCGCCTCCATGAACCCATCGGGCGACTACCTGCGCGGTCTCGACCCCGATGCCAGAGGATCAAGCCTCTACCGGGCAATGACATCCAACTTCGAGCCGGGTGGCCCGCTGGTACGAACCATCGGTGTACGAGCCAAGGACCTCACCTTCGATCGTGTTTTCGAGGACGAGGCGAACGATCTCATCGTCCCCACTCTTGGTGTCTACCAAGGGACCGACGGCACCGTGTTCCCCCTAGATGACATTCTCGAGTTCTCCCGAGATGACAGGGTCCAGCACTCCGGCTTCTTCTCCCACCCCAAGGCCGTAGCCCAACTGGAAACCTGGCTCCAAGGCTGACTGTTTCCTGTGGGGGGCCGATCTTTGCATCGGCTTCGCCTCGCAAAGTGAAGCCCCCCACACCCCCCGAGCATTCCGTTTCGCGACGAGATCGGGTCGCGGAGCTAGGGCATTTCTTGGAACCGGGTGAGACTGTGATAGCGACGCTACCGAGCCTCGCCGCCGCTCTAGCGACGACCGGTATCAGGGCCGGTGGCACGCAACCAGCCTGACTATCGAGATCCCCACCACTAGCGACCACGAAGTCATGGGAAGCCTCGAACGCGATTACACCGAACCCGTTGTCTCACCTCAACCCAACAGAGAGAACTCGAGTCGCGAAGGTTGAGGTCGGACGGCCCGGACCACGCGAGGAGAGAGGGACGAGGCAGCCGTGGGGGGTCTGGGGGGCCGGAGCCCCCCAGAAGTGATTGGGAGGTCTGGGGGCCAGAGGCCCCCAGAACGGGAGCCCCCAGTTAACCGCAGGGGCCGGATGACTCCTTGACGGTGACGCTTGTACCGTCGGGGAGGATGGGGATGAGATGACCGTTGTCGATCACCATGTTCTCGGGTTCGGAATCGGTGATGGCCACCTGCCGGGCAAGGCCTGCACCCATGATGTCGGTGCAGACGTCCGTCAAGGAGGTGTCGAACCCGGCCTCGTCCAGCGTTTCGACCGCTTCCACCGCGGGCTCACCGAATACGGTGGGAACTTCGACCGGCGGGGTGGCGACATCATCCCACAGGAGGGTGTGCCACCAGATGGCGGGGACCCGCTGGTTTTCGGCGGTGCGATCGGGATTGTTGGAGCGCATCGATCGGAGGTTTCCCCCGGCCACGGTGTCACTCACATTGAGGTTCATCCGTAGCGGCATCCCGACGGCGGGTCGCACCTCGAGGAAATCCCACGGGATGGCGGCTTCAATGTTGTACCCATCCTCGGTGAGTTGTGACGCTACCTCTATCTCCTCTGCTTCCTCTCCGGCAACTATGACGCCGTCGACGCCCGGATTGACGACAGCAAGCGGACCGAGGCCGCCGCCATCATCGGGACCGAGCATGATGTGACCCTCTCCTTCCCGGATCAGGTCGTCGGCTTGGCGGCGGCCCCCATTCGGACTGAACTCGAAACTCACCGAGTCACCCTCGAAGAGCTGATCAGGATCGCCATGACGACGCTGAAACACCTCGGGGTCATTGACGCGGGCCATCACGAACAAGGATGACTCGTCCCAGGAGAGTCGCCAGCGTGCCGTGACCTCGGGATCGCCCGGACCGGCCACCAAACGATCCGAAACAAACTCAAAGATGTCCGGCCAATCGTCGTCCGATCCGTCGATACTTGGTGCGTCGTTGACGTGGAACGCCACCTGGAAGCCGGGGGCGAGATCTTCCAGCCACTCGGTTTGTGGGGGTGGGTCACCCCGTTCGAACAGGAGGAAGAAGCCCACGGCTGCGAGAAGGACGATGCCGATGAGGTAAGGGAAGAAGCGACGGGTCCGTGCTTTGCGGGGCTGCTTCGCCACCACAGGTTGGATCGGTGGCGCCTCGTGGGGGGTCTTGTCAACCTTGGGAGTTGGGAGAGGAGTCGCTGGCTCGGGGGACACATCGGGCTCACGGGCTGATGGCAGGATCGTGGTGTCGCCGCTGGCGTGAGCCAGTTGTCGCGCCAATTCGATGGCACCAGGATGATTGTTGTCGAGAGCACGGAGCTCGTCCAGCAGGGCCTGGGCTCTCTCCGGCTCGTCGGTGGCAAGTTCCTGGGCCCTGGTCCACAGCTCGGTGACCCTATCTGCATTCCGCAATTCTGCTGCAATGATCTCGGCATCGGGATGCTCTGGCTCGATCGTGAGAACACGATCGAGTATCCCGGTGGCCGCGGTGGCGTTGCCCTGGTCTATGTGCTCCTTGGCCTCATCAAGAAGACGATCGGTGTCGGGGGGACTCGGTTGGGCCTGGACGTCGAACACCCTGCCGTCTTCGGATCGGAGATAGAGAACCGGTGTCGCCCATTCCAATGCATTGCCGGCGGCGAAGACGGCCTTGCGGGCCTCGGAGGTGGCTGCGTCGACGGGGTAGCCATCGGCAATCGAGAGAAAGAACTCATGGGAGAACACCATCGCCGCCGAGTCGGTGATCTCGAACTGCATCGCAACCACCGCCGGGATTCCCTGTCTCACCAGACTCTGAGCCACACCGGTGAAGGGGTCCTCCGTCGAGGTGCGGGCTCCCTCGCAGGCGTTGAGGAGGGCGATCCGCAGCGAACGATGATCGTGCAGCAGGATCCCAAGATCGTGTCCGGTAACTGCCCGGGCCATCCCATCGTCGTCTTCCATGTACACAACGCCATCTCCTGTGGCTTCGTCGAATCCCCCATGGCCCACAAAGTGGAGGATGTGGAAGGTGTCCTGACGCAGGCGGTGTTGGAGAGAGGAGAGGGTTGCGTCGGGGAGGGTGTGCAACTCCAGGCGACCATCACGAACCAGATCCGACGTCGCCATCCTCACGAGCCGCTGCTCACGCTCGACGTCGAGAGGGGGAGCATTCTTCGGTTCCGAAACCACCATCAGGATACGAAGGGGTGGTTCCACCTCGAGCGGCTTGATCCGCGACGAAAGGTCGATGTAACGCACCAGAGGAGTCTCCGAGGAGAGGACGAGGAAGCGACCGAGGGCCTCGCTGTATAGGAACTCCCACGGTATGTCGACGACGTCTCCCACCTCACCCAAGCGGAGCCGCAACCGAAGCCCCTTCTCCTCGCGATCGGCCTGATCGAGACTCCGTCGGAAACAGGTCTCGATCTCCCCTGTGAAGAGTGCGTCGTACAACGCTCCGCCGAATCCGCGGGCATCCGTGACCGGCGGCATGAGACCTCGCCGTACCCCACTGCGGGGTCCTCCCATCTTGAGGATGAAGTTCTCCAAACCCTCCGCCGTAAAGGGCATTTCAAATGCCTCGACTGCCTCGCCTGACGGCGAGTCGAGCACACGAGCCTCCAGACCGTCACCGGTTGGTTCGATCGACAAATCGAAATCGACGTATTCCCGCTCGTCCATGATTGTCCTTCGTAACTCCTCTTCCCCAGTAGGAGACCTCTCCACCCGTGCGTGATACGTGTCTCTGAACCCAGGGTGGAGGACATCGCCCCACGTAAACCTCCGCCCGCAGAACAAACCGCCACCTCAACCCTGGGTTGAGAACATCGTCTCGCGGTCACCTCCGCCCTGAGAACACCGTGGCCGAGACCAGATCACATCGTGCGAGATACCCCTGGTCAGTACTCTTCGTCGGGGCGTCGTTGTTTGGACGGTTGCACCCTTGGCGGTTCTCCCGGCTGTTTGGGGTAGTGGGGTGGCCAGGGGGCGTCGCCGATGCCGTTCTCCTCGTCACGGTGCACCCATTCCAGGAGAGTGGTGATGTCGCCGGGGCTGTCGTCGATACCATCGGTGAGGTCTCCGACCACCCCGTATCGGTCGTCGGCGTATCGATCGAGGGGGAAATCCTCAATGTTCACGTCGTCGAGTTCGTCCCAGGTGAATGGTGCCGAGACGTAGCCGGTGGGCCGGACCCCATAAGCGGACGAGACCGTCTTGTCCCAGGCATTCTGGTTGTAGTCGACGAATACGCCATCGCGCTCTTCCTTCCACCATTTGGTCGTGACCAAATCGGGGAGGCGTCGTTCCAGCTCTCGAGCGAATGCCAACACGGCTCGCCGGGTCTGCAGGAAATTCCAGATGGGCTCGATCCTGATATGGACGTGTAACCCGCGACTACCCGACGTCTTTGGCCAGCCCACCAGCCCTACCTCGTCGAGAAGATCCTTGGCGCCCACAACGGCGCGTCGGACATCGTCGAACCCGTAACCGGGAGTGGGGTCGAAGTCGAGTCGCAGCTCATCGGGATGATCTGTGTCCTCGGCCCGAACGGGCCAAGGGTGAAAATCGAGACAACCCAATTGGGCTAGCCGGATGACATCGCCCTTCTTGCGGGGTACGTTCATCACGCCCGGTCTCTGTGACGGGAACCGGATAGGGACGGTATCGAACGGGGTGTTCTTGGCGGGTCTCTTGTGGTAGACGGGATCCTCCCCCACGCCTTTCATATACCGCTTGAGCATGGTGGGACGGTCGGCGATACCCCGATAGGCCCCCTCTGCCACGGCGACGAAGTGCTCGATCACATCGAGTTTTGTCCAACCCCGCTCGGGGAAGACCACCCTCGAGGGTGAACTCACCCGGATCGATTCCCCGCCGACCTCAACATGTGTCTCGTCCTTGGCCATTGCGATATGAGACTAAGTAATCCTGTCGCCTACCGACGACGGATAGCTCCCCAGATCACACCGGCAAGCCCGGCCGAGGCAATGGCGGTACCCACGATGATCACGAGTCCCGCCCCAATATTGGCGTCGGGTTGGGTCCAGAACAGATCCCAAATATACCCGGCGACGATGATTGCCACTCCGACCATGGCGATCCCGGTCCAGCGTCGATCTCTCACGGCGTCCTACGCCACCTCGAAGAGACCGGCAGCACCCATCCCGCCGCCAACGCACATGGTGACGACGCCGTACCGGCCGCCGCGGCGTCGTAGCTCCCGCAGGATATGGGCCGTCATCCGGGCGCCCGTCATCCCGTAGGGGTGTCCGATCGAGATGGATCCACCATTCACGTTGAAAACCTCGTTGTCGATCCCGAGTTTGTCGCGGCAATAGAGGGTCTGCACTGCGAACGCCTCGTTGAGTTCCCAGAGGTCGATGTCGTCGACTGCGAGACCCGTGCGCTCCAACAGCTTCGGCACCGCGAAAACGGGACCGATCCCCATCTCGTCGGGGTCGGTGCCCGCCACGGCGACCGCCCGGAAGTAGCCGAGCGGGTCGAGGTCACGTCTCTCCGCCTCGGCCGATTCCATCACGACCAGGGCGGCCGAGCCATCGGAGAGTTGGGAGGCGTTGCCTGCCGTCACGTTCATCCCCTCCCCACGAACCGGCTTCAGTGAGGCAAGACCTTCGAGCGTGGTTTCGGGACGATTGCCCTCATCGAGTTCGAGGGTGACTCCCTCTTCTGTGATCTCACCCGTCTCGCGATCCTGCACCAACTTGGTCGCCGTGACCGGGATGATCTCCTCCTTGTAGTATCCGGCTTCCTGTGCGGCGGCCACCCGTTGCTGGGATTGGAGGGCATACTCGTCGCATGCCTCCCTACTGATGCCATAACGCTCCGCCACCACCTCAGCGGTGTCGATCATGGGGATGTAAGCGTCCGGTCGGGTTGCGATGAGACCGGGGTCCTTGTCGTAGCGGAAGTCCTCGTTCTGGACCAGCGAGATAGAGTCCAGACCGCCGGCAACACACACCTGATCGCCCTCGAGGACGATCTGGTGGGCTGCGGCGGCGATCGCCATGAGTCCTGAGGAGCATTGGCGGTCGATCGACATGGCCGGGACCGAGGTGGGGAGTCCGGCCGCCAACCCGCAGTTGCGGGCGATGTTCATGGTCTGGTAGCCCTGTTGGATGGCCGAGCCCATGATTACATCGTCGATCTCACCGCCCTCGAGACCGGCCCTCTCCACCGCTGCCGTTATCGACTTCGCCCCGAGGGTAGGGGAAGGGAGATTGTTGAAAGCACCCCGATACGCTTTGCCGATTGGGGTCCGGGCATCGGAGACGATGACAGCTTCAACCATGTTGACTCCTGTGTCTGATAACCCCACGGTACTGCCCCTCAGCGGGAATTATCCGGTCGATCAGGATGTTGGATACCTCCATGGAGGGACATCCGCAGCCAAGAGTGGCAATTCCCAGACGGCGTCGCCCGAGTTCTATGGTGGCGCGATGATTCTCCGCTGGACGCAGTTCATGGTCGGGATGGCCATCTTCGGGTTCGGGATCGCACTCATGGTCCAGTCGAATCTTGGGCTGGTGCCTTGGGATGTGCTCCACCAGGGCATCGCGATGCGCACGCCAGTCACCATCGGGGTCGCCGGGATTATCACCAGCCTCTTCGTGGTAGCTCTCTGGTTCCCCCTCGGGGAGAAGATCACAGCAGGGACCGTGGCCAATGCCATCTCCATCGGACTCTTCGTCGACCTGAGCTTGCTAGTGCTCCCCGAGTTCACGGCAACATGGCTTCGTTGGGTGGGTGTTGTGGGAGGGGTGCTCCTCATCTCACTTGCCACGAGCCTCTATCTCGGTGCCGGCCTCGGCCCGGGTCCGCGTGATGGGGTAATGACCGGCCTCGCCCGGAAAGGTTGGTCAATCCGCGGTGCCCGTATCTTCATCGAGCTGGTCGTGCTCGGTGTCGGTTGGATGATGGGCGGTACTGTCGGTATCGGAACCCTTCTTTTCGCTGTGGGGGTGGGCCCGATAGTTCAGGCAACCCTTCCCTGGTTCGAAAGGTCACCCCTGCCCTTTGCACGAGCAGAACCGGCGGTACACCCGGCGCGTTAAGTCTGTAGCGCTGGTGTCGCATCAGTCGGCGTGCTGGTAGCTCTCCAAATGACGATGATGTTGGCTATCGCCGCCGGGAAGAGCACCGCGACCGCGACAATCAGTGTCCATCCTGGGACTTCCGCTCCCGGAATGATGAGATCCCAACGCCCGATGGCCACAACCGACGCCAGAGCGGCCCAGAGCGTCGTCTCCAGGGCAGGGAGCCCCTCGTCACCTCTTATGTGGAATCCGGTCGCCATCAGGACACTGATGGCGAGACCCACTGCCGCGAGAGGTGTGAGCCACGGCTGGGTGTCGATTGCCATGGGAAGCACCAAACCCAACGCACCCAGGACCTCGGTGATTCCGATCAACAGCACCAGGGGACGCGGCAGGTCGGTGAACCCGGTCCATCGTTCCAGCCCGCGCCCAAACATCTTGGGAGCGCCCGCAGCGATGAAGAAGAGGGCCAGGAAGCCCTGAAGACTCCACAACACGATTTCAGTTGCATACATGGTGATGTTCCTCGTTTATTCGGTATCGGCGGAGCGGTACTCGCCGCCTGCCCACTAAGACCGGACAGCCCACGAGTCTGTGACACCCATCGTCGGGGTCTGTCACGTGGTAGGGGGCTGTTCTGTCTTAGATGGGTGACGTCGAACCAGGAGATTCATGAACAGCGATAACTCCACCGGAAACACGGAAGATGCCGTGTATGAGAATCTTCGACCCCTGATGTTCTCCATCGCCTACCGGATGGTGGGGAGTGCGGGCGATGCCGAAGACCTGGTCCAGGAGGCATTCCTCCGCTTCCATCGCGAAACCAGCTCCGGCACCGCGATCGAATCCCCCAAAGCATGGCTCTCGACCGTGACTACCCGTCTCGCCATCAACTTTCTCCAGTCTGCACGCGTGCGACG
>WHTL01000390.1 GCA_009377735.1 Acidimicrobiia bacterium | reverse complement strand
GGTGAGGATGAGGAGGGGCGCCCAGGTGAGATCCTCGACCGGGACCTGGGGGATGTGACCGAATGGGGATAGATTGGTCATCCACTCCGGGAACTGGAGGATCTGACCCAGATAGCCCACGACGAAGGCGTAGAGCGGCACCAGCCAAGCCAGTACGGTAGCCCTGGGGATCAGCCCGAACAGGGCCACCGCTACACCACCGGTTACCCACACGGCCGGTATATAGGCGAGTGAGGCCAGCAGATACCGGGGGAGTAGGGAAGGGTCCTGGGCCGTGGCGGAGGCCAGCAAACCGAATCCCAACCCGGTCATGGCGGTCACTAGGGCTCCACCGATAACCAGCAACACCAGGTGGCTCCCCAGCCAACCCGTTCGGCTCAGACCTGTGGAGAGAACGGGCTCCGCTCGCCCCCCGTTCTCTTCTGCTTTGGGTCGCAATGCGGCTATCACGACGTAGATAGAGGCGATGACCGACATGATGATCATGACAAACGAGGCGAAAGACTCACTTAGCGAGCCTCCTCCCAAACTGCTCAGCGCATCCTCCATGATGTCGATCCCGCTGATGATCTCCTCAAAGTCGACATACACCGACCCGTACATCGTCCCTGTGATGAACATGGCGACCCCAAAGCCGATCACCATGCCGCGGTGGAGCCGGAAGGCGAAGCCGACGGGGCGAAGAAGGGAGGGAGAGGCGGTAGGGGTGCCCGGGCGTGTCGCTCGGAGACCCGCACCGAGGTCGCGCATGGTGCTTAGGGCGTAGCCAACGACACCGAGGGCGAAGCCGAAAGCCACACAAAGCAGTAACGGCCACCACCGATTATCAACGAACACATAGGTTCGTTGTGCCCAGCCGATGGGGGACAGCCAGGAAAGGAAGCCCTCGCCGATATCACCGATTGCTCGCAGGATGTAGGCCAATCCGATGAGCCCGATCGCCATTCCTGAGGCCCCACGGGAATGCTCCGTCATCTGGACGGTGACAGCGGCGACCCCGGCGAAGGCGATCCCAACCGCGACATGGCCGGCTCCGTAAAGGAGTGAGCCACTCCAATCGATACCCTCGATCCCGAGACTTCCCAGTCCCACCGCAATAAGCAGGCCGAGGCCCATGTTGACGCCGATGGCCGATGTCAGTGCGGCCGTGAGGTGGGCATGACGACCCACCACGGCGGCTCTGACCACCTCCGCTCGACCGGTCTGCTCCTCAGTCCGGGTGTGGCGGACCACCATGAGAATGGTCATCAGGGCGACGAGGACCCCCATGAAACCGATCATCTGGTGACCCATCATCGAGCCGAAGTTGTAATCGTCGAGGTACCGGGCCGGGCCGGTCATGGCAAGCCCGGCGGGTGACGCCATCGTCTCGGCGACGGTCTGACGGGTGGCCGGGTCGGCGTAGAGCCCCAGGAACGAGTTGGCGGTGGCCACCGTGGTCAAAGCCAGGGCGATTAGCCATACTGGGGTCCGGACCCGATCACGTCTCAGGTTGAGACGCACGAGACGCATGGTGCCGGTGAACCCCTTCATCACCCGACCTCGACGTTGTGGTTGAGCTCATCTCCGTAATGACGCAGGAGGAGCTGTTCCAGGGTGGGGGGATGGCTGGTGAGAGTTCGGACCCCCAAACCGGAGAGACGTCTCACCGCTTCCGCGAGATGTTCGCCGTCCACATCAAAACGGATGCGGGAGTTGCTCACCTCCAGGTTGTGGATCCCAGGAAGCCCGTCGAAGTCGGTCGGTGCGGTGACAGTGTCGGCTGAAACGGTCGTCCGGGTGAGATGACGCAGGTCGGTGAGGGTTCCCGTCTCGACGACCTTACCCCGTCGAATGATGCTGATGCGGTCACACAACTCCTCCACCTGGGCGAGGATGTGGCTCGAGAGGAGGACCGTGCGCCCCTCCGACTTCGCTTCCTTGATGTACTCCTTGAATACCGCCTCCATGAGCGGGTCGAGCCCGGCGGTGGGCTCGTCGAGGATCAGCATCTCCACGTCCGACGACAGCGCCGCCACGATGGCGACCTTCTGGCGGTTTCCTTTGGAATAGGTACGACCCTTCTTGGTCGGGTCGAGATCGAAACGGGTCAGAAGCTCCTCACGACGAGTGGCGTGGGCGCTGCCACGCAGATGGGCGAGAAGATCGATGGCCTCACCGCCGGTGAGATTGGGCCACAGTTCGACATCTCCGGGGACATAAGCAAGGCGGCGATGGAGTTCAACGGCGTCGTCCCATGGGTCGCCACCAAGGACCTGTACCGATCCCCCATCGTGACGGAGGAGTCCGAGCAGGATCCGGATGGCTGTGGTCTTTCCCGCACCGTTGGGGCCGAGTAATCCACCGTGGTGCCGTACGACTTGTGTAGGCCGTCGGCCTTGATGGCGGATGAGGTTGAAGAAGGCATGGGTTCGACACTACACTAATTTCACACAGTTGTGAAATATTTGTCGCAACAAACATCTATACATCGACACGCCGAGTGACTGAACGCATTATAAGCGACCCCGAAACCATCCCGTCCCCGGACCTTCTCCGCTTCGTGGAGCGGTTCGCCATCGTCATGGAGGAGGCCGGTCTCACCCGAATGGCCGCCCGCGTCTTTTCCTACGTGTCTGGCCGAGGACTCCGACCGCTACACGGCTGCTGAACTGGCCGACGGTCTCCAGGTGAGCCGGGCCGCGGTCTCCGGGGCGGTACGGCACCTGGTGCAGATTGGCATGCTGACAAAGGAGCGCGAGCCTGGGAGTCGGGTAGACCACTATCGGGTCTATGACGAGGACGTCTGGGCGACGATAAACCAACAACGGATCCCGTCTCTTCACCGCTGGGCCGATGCCATCTCCGAGGGTATCGATCTGGTGGGACGTGACACCAGGGGAGGGCGGCGGCTCCGCCAATCCCAGGCATACTTCCTCTTTATGGCGAGAGAGCTGCCCAAGCTAGTCGACGAGTGGCATCGCCAGAAGGATGAATTGACAGAGAAGGTCGATCAGCACGATTGAGGTAATCTCATGCGACTAGGTCGACACCCGCCGTCTCCAGCTCCGTCATCGCCCGATCACCGTCTCCGCCCTCCAGGTCAACCGCTGCGGTTGCACCGAGGACGACGGATGTCTCATAACCATTCTTCACCGCATCGAGTGCGGTGGCCTTGACGCAGTAGTCGAGGGCGAGTCCGACGACTACCACGTC
>WHTL01000180.1 GCA_009377735.1 Acidimicrobiia bacterium | reverse complement strand
GGTGTCGCCGAGGCATCGGCGTCGATGGCAAGGACGCAGGACGAAGGCGCACCCAATGCGGTGCGTCTAGGACGAGGACGCAGCAAGCGGCGTCTAGGCCCGGCGAGACTGCGTAGCTATTTCGAGGACACACCACTAGGTCCTCGCCACCATCGTCATGAACGCCTCCTCCAAGGTGGCCGGGACCGTTTGGATCGAGTCGACCGCGACGACGCCGTCCAGTCCGGTCGTGACCGCGTCCTCCGTACATCCGGGAACGCGAACCATTCTCCCTGCCGGGAGAGCCAGGAGTCCAGCAGCCTCGAGGGCTGCCAGGGCGATCACGGGATCGTTGCTGGCAATCTCGACCGTCTTGAGACCAGACACGATTTCGTCGATCGTACCAGCGGCCACCTCCCGTCCATCGGCCATCACCAGCAAGCGGTCGCATTGTTCGGCTTCGTCCATGTGGTGGGTTGTCACCAAGACCGCGGCTCCCTTGTCGGCTGAATCGTGGATCGTTCCCCAGAGTTCGTTCCGACCTAGGGGCCCAACACCCGAGGTCGGTTCGTCGAGGACCAAGAGATCGGGATCGTGGCACAGGGCCACAGCGAATGCGGCCCTTCTCTTGATACCGAGAGGTAGCGCCGACACAGGGGTATCGGCCATCGACTTTAGGTCGCCCTCCAGGTTTGGGGCAGGCACGTCAAAGGCGCCAGCAGCGAATGCCACGTTCTCGGAAATGGTGAGATCCTCGTAGAGGCCGAGGGTTTGGGGAACATAGCCGAGATGACGTCGGGTCGCCCGCGACGGTGGTTCCCCCATGATGGTCACACTTCCTTCGGTGGGCGACAGGAGCCCGAGCAGGATTCTGATCAGGGTCGTTTTCCCGGCTCCGTTGGCGCCGAGCAACCCAACGACCTCCCCCGGTGCCACCCTGAGTGAGATGTCGTTTACTGCCACCACATCGTCGAAACGATGCGTCACGTGCTCGGCCTCTACCCGGGAAGGCATCGTCATGACGGTGCCCCTTCCTTTTTCGTGAGCGCCGCCAGGGTGACCACATCGGCGAGGTCGGGTTCTACTACCACGCCTTCTGATGGAGGGGAGCCCTCCGGTGACCACACCCTCCAATTCCGGCCACGTCTCCAGGAATGGCCGGTGGCGGGTCTCGATTCAGAAATGGAGACGGTGCCGGGAAACGACGCCCGGATTTGGGACGCCGTGCCCGAGGCAAGGGTGGCGCCATCATCGAGAACGAGGACTTGGGATGCTCGTTCCGCCTCGTTCAAATAGGCAGTGGTAATAAGCACGGCGGCACCCTCGCCGGCAGCCATGGAGAGAAGACGCCACAACTCGGCTCGACTCATGGGGTCGAGACCGGTGGTGGGCTCGTCGAGCACGATGAGACTGGGTTGGGCGAGCATGGCCATGGCGACCGCCAGCTTCTGTCGCATCCCACCGGAGAGGTTCTCGGCGAGACGATCAGCGGCCGCGGTGAGGTTGGTCGCCTCAAGAAGTGCCCTCTTCCGCTGCTCGGCCTCCCTGAGCCGATGCGCAGTCGCCACCAACGACAAGTTCTCGCCGACGGTCAAATCACTCCAGGCGCCCGAGGCCTCCGGTTGGTAGCCAATGTCGGGTGGACGATGGACCGTGCCCGAGAGGGGATCGAGGAGTCCCACCATGGTCCGCGCCGTAGTGGTCTTCCCGGCACCATCGGCGCCTATCACCACCGTCACCTGTCCGGGCTCGATGTCGAGATCGATCTCTTTGAGGGCGATCTGCCCATCGAAAGCGACGGTGACGCCGTCAAATCCGTAGGTCATGCGCGGATAGGCACGGTCGGCGGGAAACAGGGCCTGGTGAACCAAAGGGGCCTCCCTCCTACCCGCGCACGACCTAAGGTCATGCCGGCACCGTCTTCGCTGGTGCGAGCTGGCGACGGAAAGCAAGCACCGCGAGACCGAACACAACCACGCCGAGAATCGCCAACAGGGAGAGGGGGAGTGCCACGGCCGACAACGGAGCTCCCCTGAGCATCACCCCTCTGGCTATCTGGTTGAAATAGGTCAGAGGGAGGAGGTAGCCAATCCAGCGGACACCAGCCGCCATCGATTCCAAAGGGAAAATGATCCCGGACAGCAGGACCTGGGGGAGCAATGTCATCAGAGCCAGTTGGATCGCCTGTCCCTGGTTCTGGGACACCATCGAGATGAGGACGCCCGTACCCAATGTCACGAACAGGAAGAGGAGAGCCCCGAGGGAGAGGAGGGCGATGGACCCCCGGAAGGGGACATCGAAGAGGAGTCGTCCCACCGCCAGAACGACCACCAGGTCGATGGCGGCGACCACGAAGTAGGGGCCGATCTTGCCCACGAACACGTCACGGGCGGTGAATGGCATTACGGCGAGCTGCTCCAGCGTCCCGGTCTGACGCTCCCTCACCACTCCAAGACTGGTGACCAGTGATCCGATGAAGAGCAATACCAGACCGGCCAACCCCGGCACCAGCACGGCCGATGTGGCCAATTCGGGGTTGAAGAGAACCTCCATCGTCACGGGCACACCTTGCTCGGCGGCAGCGGTAAACGCCTGGACGGCAGCACGGGCCGTAAATAGCTCCGCGCCGTCGATATAGGCCGTCGCCTCCCCACCGGATACGGAGATGGCGACGTCGGCATCGTTGTGACGGAGGATTTCCTCGGGGTCGGTTCTGCTGCTCTCGATCAGATGGAAGGGCTCGGGGAGCATTGAGCCAACCGCACTTCCTTCCTGTCCGGTCACGGCGACATTGATGGTGGCGACATCGAAGCTGGCGGCATAGCCGAATACCACCAACAACATCACTGGCATGACGATCATCATCGCCAGGGTTCGGCGATCGCGTCGCATCTGACGCATCTCCTTGGTGATCATTGCCCACATAGCGCTCCTAACTCAACGTGTGTTGAATTCTACACCTGATGAATTACCGGCGTCAAGGAACGATGCTGCGCCAGCGTGGTGGCGCGGCTTGTGCCTAAACCGTCAGGGCCTGGAAGTCCACAGGCTCGTGTCGGTCGATGGCGGCATCGGATGGAGGCATCGGATACTTCAAACCATTGCCACAGTTGAAAAGGACCACCCGGTCATCTGGGGAGACTTGACCGGACGCCACGGCATTTTTGTAAGCGGCAGCGGTGGCAGCCCCCTCTGGTGACAGCAGGAGACCGTCCCGGCCCGCTATCTCATTTTGGGCAGTGTTGATCTCGTCGTCGGTTACCGCGATGGCGAAACCGTCGCTCTCCCTGACCGCATCGAGGATGAGGAAGTCTCCTATGGCTGCCGGTACCCGGATGCCGCTGGCAACGGTGTGGGCGTCCTGCCACTCCTCGGCGTGGTCGGCTCCGTCTTCGAACGCCTTGACGATGGGGGCACAACCCGATGCCTGCACGGCAACCATGCGAGGACGATCGGCTCCGAGCCAACCAACGGCGGCTAACTCGGCAAATGCCTTCCACATCCCGATAAGCCCGGTTCCACCGCCGGTCGGATAAAAGATCACATCGGGCACCTCCCACCCCAACTGCTCAGCCAACTCCAGGCCCATCGTCTTCTTACCCTCAATGCGGTAGGGCTCCTTGAGGGTGGAGACATCGAACCACCCCATGGTCTCGGTGCCCTGCTTCACTATCTGCCCACAGTGGTTGATCAGACCGTTGACCCTCCAGACTCTGGCGCCCTGGAGTGCGATCTCCCTGACGTTCACCTCGGGGGTGTCCTCGGGGCAGAAAACGAACGTCTCCATACCGGCACGCGAGCCGTAGGCGGCCAACGCAGCACCGGCGTTCCCATTGGTGGGCATCGCTAACCGGGAGACCCCCAACTCCTTGGCCATCGACACCGCCATGGTGAGACCACGAGCCTTGAACGAACCAGTCGGCAGTCGGCCCTCGTCCTTCACCAGCACCTCACCCCCGCCGCCCGGGGAGGTGATGGGTATCAGGGGTGTTGTTGTCTCGCCCAGGGAGACAATGTTCTCGGTACGGCGCACCGGTAGGAACTCTCGGAATCGCCACATGTCACTAGGACGGTGCCCAACCTCATCCTTGGTGACCGCCGCGGAAAGGGCATCGAGGTCATAACGAACCAGGAGGGGCTTGCCGACATCGGAGAGACCGTGGAGCACATCGGCCTCATAACGCTCTCCCGTTGCGGAACACTCCAGGTAGTCAACAAAGGTGGGTCGGTCCGCGCTGAGATTCGATCTGTCAGTAATGGCCATCCGACGAGTCTAAGGGGCGATTCTTGTTCCCCCTCCGGAGGAGGGGGAAAGGTTCCTGCCGAGCCGGAGGCTCGGGAGGTCCCCACCGGAGTTGGGGGGGGCCGGCTGACGGGTTCCACCTGTGGTTTGCAACGGCACGGTGTGGCAACTTCTCCACGCACGGCCCTGTGAGCACTGTGTGACTAACCGGCAGTTTCTTTTCTCAGGATGGTCGGGGTGACAGCACGCAGCCGCTGACGAAAAGCCACGTTCTGGATCTCATCGCCGTGCAAATCAGCCGGGTGCTGTTCTGCCTTCGGTTGGGAAGCTCTGTCAACCACAACACATGGAAACTGTCGGTCCGGGGCAGTTGAATAGAGTGCATGACTCAGAAGCTTCCTTTGCCGGGCTTGATTCCAGCCTCTAAGGCCCCGGTGCCCTATTCTGCGGCAGAGATGTCCGACCTACCTGACTCGATCCGCTCGCTCGCCAGTTACTCAACCGATCTCGGTGCAGTTGTTACCGGGGACTGTCTGAACGTCCTTGCTGAGGTGCCGGATGAGACCTTTGATCTGGTGATCACATCGCCTCCCTACGATGGGCAACCGCGGTACAACAACGCCGAGAGGTATGAGCGCGAATGGTACGAAGATACGTTTCTCAAGGTGTCGAATGAGATCCTGAGAGCATTGAAGCCACACGGTAGCTTCGTGTTGAATTACAGGTCGAAGCGGAGGAATGGTCAGCGAGGAACCCTTCAGTACGAGCTAGTGATGTGGCTCAAAGACCAGGGTTTTTTCTTCGCCGAGGACTTCATCTGGGGAAAGCCATCACCGCCACCTGGACGGTGGAAGCATCACCTGAAGGATGCCGTCGAGTACTGCTTCCAATTCTCAAAGACCGACGAGTGGCAGTTCTTTCCTGAACACTGCCTGACACCGGCACGATGGGACCGAAAGGACCTTGAGCGCCGCAAGAAGCTTAAACACAACTACGAACGTGTGAATGAACCCTCAGGGCAGGGTCGAAAGCGGGTACAAGCCGGGCCCGATTGGGTCCGGCCATCGACCCTTCTATACATGGAGCCGGAGTTCTTACCGAATCCCACGGAACATCCCGCCCGTTTTCCGGTTGGTCTTCCCGAGTTCTTCATCAATCTGTTGACCCAGGAAGGACAACTCGTATTCGACCCATTTGGAGGCACCTGTACCACAGCAGTTGCTGCCGAGAACCTTGGGCGTCGGTGGTTGCTTACTGAATTAGACGAGAGCTACACAACCGTACTACCTGAGCGGCTCGAGTCTCGTCGCTAGTCTCGCGATTGTGACTAGCGAAAACACAGTCGACCGGATTGCCAGTTCCTCGTCGTGGAACGAGCGGGTATCTCGAATCCGTCAGATACCCCAACTACATGGGACTGACGAGCATCAGGGAATCTACGCGCAGGTGGCACAGGCCGTGTACGTCCCGCATCTCTCACCAGATTTCGCCTACATCCACGAGGCGACGTTCTATGAGCAACCCTATTTCGACGCCGCCTACAAGAAGGCAGTCTCCGGTACGGAAGGCTTTAGTCTCGTTGATCCAGAGAATCTGGCACAGGTGTTGACGGCAGAAGCAACAACGCTGCTCGTGTTTCGTACGATTCTCGGGCTGACCAAGGGTGAGTTCGCCGCTTCAACTGCGATGGTGGCACAGGACCATGATCAAGCCGGCTTGACGACATCCAAAGTAGACAACATGGAGAAGTTAGGGACGGTCCCGACCGAACAGCAGGCGGTCGTGGCTGCAAATACGATTCACCAGATTATGACAGGTGCGCTTTTCGGGGAGCCGAGAGGAGGGCTACGAAGAAAGCAGAAAAAGCTAGATACAGAGGATGGCTGGGACTCTGTGCGGCATTTTGAGCAGTCAGGTGTTGGCTACAGTCTCTTCCTCCATCAGCGCCACTACGGAGGCTCATTTAGGCAGGTGCTGGACGCCACCTCGGAGAAGCGCGGTAATCTTATCGAAGATTCTGTTGAGGAACTCTTCATCGCACGCGGTATCCCATACATTAGGACTGGCTCCCATAACCAAAGCGAGATTGGGCGCCGCTTTAAAGTCGCGGTTAGGCCAGCTCCTGACTTTGTGATCTTCGACGATGCCAATGTCCTTCGGGGAATGCTTGAGTGCAAGGGAGCCAACGATGGTGGCACTGCGCGAGACAAAGCCCTGAGGTTTGCTCGTCTCCGGGAAGAGTCGGTTCGTCTCGGTGGCGTCCCTCTTATTGCCGTGTTGAGCGGTCTCGGATGGACACGAGTGAACGACACCCTCGGCCCAGTCGTCCGTGATTGTGACGGTCGCGTCTTCACGCTGGCGAACCTTCCCGAGATGCTCACAGTGCAGCCATTCCCGCCTTTGATAGACTCCCAGCGCGCCAACAAACGTGACCATCGTTAGCAATTATCCTTTGGTTGTAATCGTCCAGGATTACTGAGATATGAGGGAGAGTCGTGCCACTTGAGATCAACACCGAAGCAATTGGACTGGGAGCGATACTAAGAACTCATCGTCTCGGCGTTCCAATTCACCAAAGGTCGTTTGCTTGGGAGGAAGAAGAGGTTCGGGAGCTTTGGGAAGACCTAGAGCGTGGTCGCCGTGACGCCGGTGGTTATTTTGTGGGCCCAGTGGTGCTTAGTCGGGCAGACTCCAGCGACAACAGACTCTGGATCGTTGACGGGCAACAAAGACTCGCGACTGTCAGCTTGCTGCTCGCAGGTCTTGTCGCAGTTCTCCTGGAGCACGGCGACGTGGAGCGCTCTCAAATGCTTTCCAAGGAGTACCTGCACGAGGTTGATGTCCGCACCCTCGATACCGAACCGACGTTGGTGCTAGGCGAATCGGACGACCAATACTTCCGTCGACTTATGGAAGCCGCCATCAACAATGGCGATCTACCCGAGCCAGATCCGAGGCGCCAATCACATATCTTACTGAAGGGTGCCTACGAGTATCTGAAAGGCAGGCTTGCGACTGAGTCGAGGCCGGGAGATCCAGGGTGGGTTGAACGGTTGCTTGACATCAAGGAATTTGTAGATACCTCGCTCGAGGTGATTCTTGTAAACGTCGATACTGATCAGAACGCCTATCTGATATTCGAGACTCTCAATGATCGAGGCATGCGTTTGACACCAGGTGATCTTCTGAAAAACCATCTCTTCGGAACAGCCGGGTCCCGCCTGACAGAGGTGCATGCTCGTTGGGCGGACATGATGTCGCAGCTAGATGGAAGCTCGGATGCCGAGATCATTCCAGAATTTCTGCGTCACTACTGGATCGCAACGGTAGGCATGGTTCGATCTAGAGCTCTCTTTAGAACAATCAGCAAAGAGGTAACAACTCCATTAGCTGCTGTGGAGTTGGCAGAAGGACTCGCTGGTGCTGCAACCACGTATGCAGGTCTGAACTCGCCGTTGGACGCAGTTTGGAGGGGACATGAGACACGCACAAAGAGTGCCCTCACCATCCTCCAAATGTTCCGAGTCAGGACGCCGCGGTCTTTCTTGTTGGCGGCGGCCATGGAGCTCACGCCAAATGCGTTCGCTGGTTTCGTGGAGGCAGTCAAGAACTGGTCGGTTCGAATGGCGATTGCAGGTGGGCTCGGCTCGGGAAGCGTAGAAGAGGC
>WHTL01000446.1 GCA_009377735.1 Acidimicrobiia bacterium | reverse complement strand
GTTTCAGAAACCAGTGCTGCTTCCCTGGAAAACGGCATTCCAGAATGTGCTCATGCCCGCCGAGCTCGGTGACGACCCGCCAGCCCGGGCGAACGGGGAGTCACTCCGCAGCCGGGCACACGATCTTCTCGAGCTCGTTGGGCTCAACCAGTTCGAGGAGAAGTATCCGTGGGAGCTCTCCGGGGGGATGCAGCAGAGGGTCGCCATTGCTCGCGCCCTCCTCCTCGAGACCGAGGTGTTGTGCATGGACGAGCCGTTTGCGGCCCTCGATGAGTTCACCCGGGAACAGATGCACCTCGAGCTCCTCAAGCTTTGGGAGCAACAGGGATTCACCGGTGTCTTCGTCACCCACAACATCTACGAGAGCGCCTTCCTCTCCGATCGGGTCCTGGTGATGACCCCCCGACCGGGTCGGATCACCGCCGAGGTGACCATTGACCTCCCACGTCCCCGCACCAAGAAGATGATCGGCACCCCGGGGTTCACCGACAACATCCGGCGGATCCGCGACGTCATGGAGGAGTACTGGTTGGAATGACGACGGACTCCGACCTCGAATCCGATCTCACTCGGGGTGGCAGCACCGGTGGGCTTGCCATGGGCCGCTTCGCTCGCACCATGGGTTTGCAGCTCACCACCCTCGTTGGGTTGTTGGCGATCTGGGAGGGGCTGACCGCCAGTGGCATCGTCCCCGACTTTCTGATGCCACGCGCCTCGGAGGTGCTGGCCACCTTGTGGCGGGACGTCACCGATATCATTACCGGCGGTCCCATGCGCGGTCACTTCTTCACGACCCTGGTTGAGATCCTGCTCGGTTTTGCCGCCTCCGTGGTGATCGGGGTGGCCATCGGGGCCCTCCTTTCGGAGTTCAAACCCGTCCAACGCGCCCTATACCCGTATGTTGTCGCCGCCAATGCCACCCCCCGTATCGCCTTCGCACCCCTCATAGTGGTCTGGTTCGGATTCGATTACACCTCGAAGATCGTCATGGCGGTCGCCATCGCCGCCTTTCCGATCATCGTGAACACCATGGCCGGTCTCGCCGCAACGGACCGAGACGATCTCCGTCTCATGAAGTCACTCGACGCCACCCGATCGCAGGTGCTCTGGCGGGTCCGGATCCCCACCGCACTCCCCTATATGTTCGCCGGGTTCGAGACGGCCATGCTGTTCTCGGCGATCGGTGCGGTGATCGGAGAGTTCATGGGGGGGAACGCAGGTCTCGGGTACGTGACTCTGCTGGCCCAGGAGCTGTTCCGACTCGACGACGCCTTCTCGGCGATCGCCCTGCTCTCATTGCAGGGTTTTGTCCTCCACCGGCTGGTGGTCGTAATCCGTAGACGGATTGTGTTCTGGCAGGCCGAGGACGCCGCGGTGTAAAGGAAGCCGACAAGTAGAAAGGTGACATACAGATGAGCTCGAGACAGATCAGGTTGGGAGCGTTCTATCGCTCGCTGCCCATGCTGGCCGCAGACCAGCACGGGTTCTACGAGAAGCACGATGTGGAGGTGGAGTTCGGGCAGGTGAGGTCGTCGACCCAGCAGTTCCAGTACCTCTCCGACGGCGAGTATGACGTGGTGCAGACGTCGCCGGACAACACCGCCAACTACCGACTCAACGCCCACAACCCGATCGGACGGCTGGTAGAGGCAAAGGGCTTCATGGGGATGGACTACGGGATGCTCCTCATCGTGGTCGCCCGCCCCGAGATCGGCACCGTTGCCGACCTGGCCGGGAAAACGGCGTCGGTCGACGCTCC
>WHTL01000370.1 GCA_009377735.1 Acidimicrobiia bacterium | reverse complement strand
GTCATGACCTCTAGATTAGGACGCGTCTCCGAGAATGGCTCACGGTCATCTACCATCTGCAGTGATGGCACGACATCCGCTCGATCCGCCCGGCGAGGCCTGTGGAGTATTCGGCATCTACTCACCACGGCAGAGGGTGTCCCCACTCATCTACTTTGGGCTCTCAGCGCTGCAGCACCGCGGTCAGGAGTCGGCCGGGATCGCCACCTCGGATGGGAACCTCCTCACAGTCCACCGCGACATGGGGCTGGTCGCCCAGGTGTTCGATGAGCCTTCCCTCGCAGCCCTCGACGGTCATGTCGGGATCGGTCACACCCGCTACTCCACCACCGGCGCCACAGTGTGGGAGAACTCCCAACCGGTGCATCGCCAGATTGGCGACACCTCCCTCGCCCTCGCCCACAACGGCAACCTCACCAACACGGCCGAGTTGGCCGAGGGGATCGATGGACTGAGGTCGACCTCTGACAGCCACGTTATGGCAGAGTCCATCGCCCGCGCAGTGGAGGATGGCCGATCCGACGCTCGGGGTCTGGAGAACGCGATCCTCGAGGTGATACCGACCTTCGAGGGTGCGTTCTGTCTGGTCGCCATGGATCAGGGTCGGCTGATTGCGGCCCGGGACTCCAACGGGTTCCGACCACTCTGCCTTGGGGAGCTCCCAGACGAGGAGGGTTACGTTGTCGCTTCGGAGACGGCTGCGCTCGACCTGGTCGGTGCCCGATATGTCCGTGAGGTGGAACCCGGAGAGGTGCTGGTCATCGATGCCTCCGGTGTGCGCTCCTTTCATCCGTTCCCCAAGACCAACCCGACATTCTGCGTCTTCGAATACGTCTACTTCGCCAGACCCGATACGCGGATCGGAGGCGTGAGTGTCCATGCCGCCCGTCAGAGGATGGGTGTCCGTCTCGCCCGGGAGCATCCCGCCCACGCCGACCTGGTGGTTCCGGTGCCCGAGTCGGGCATACCAGCTGCGCAGGGTTTCAGCCGCCAATCGGGAATCCCATACGGAGACGGGCTTGTCAAGAACCGATACGTCGGTAGGACCTTCATCGAACCGAACCAGTTGATCCGCGATCAGGGGATCCGCATGAAGCTCAACCCGATACCGGAGAACCTGGTGGGACGTCGTGTGGTCCTCGTAGACGATTCAATCGTGCGTGGGTCGACCACAAGGAAGCTGATCCGTTTGGTCAGGAGTGCCGGCGCCGACGAGGTCCATGTTCGCATCAGCTCGCCCCCATACCGCTGGCCCTGCTTCTACGGCATGGACACCGGGGATCGGTCGACACTGATCGCAGCCAATATGGAGATCGACGAAATTCGGGACCACATCGGGGCCGACTCCATTGGCTATCTGTCCGTCGATGGTCTGGTCGAGTCGATCGGGAATGGCGAAGGCCATTGCACCGCCTGTCTCACCGGGGAATACCCCGCCCCCATTCCCGAGGACAGCGACAAGCTCCTCCTCGAGAAGACCCGGTGAGCGACCGGCTCGACTACCGGGGTGCCGGGGTCGATCTGGAGGGGGCGGACAAGCATGTGGATGCGATCTCCGAAGTAGTGACGTCGACCTGGGGGGACGGGGTGATCGGTGGGTTCGGGGGTTTCGCGGCGGGCATCGAAGTTCCCGAGGGGATGCGACGCCCGGTGATGATGTTGTCGACCGACGGAGTCGGGACCAAGCTGGAGTTGGCCAGGAGGTTGGACCTCTGGGAGGGTGTCGGTTTCGACCTGGTGGCCATGTGCGCCGACGACCTGACGGCCGCCGGTGCCACCACGGTTGGGTTCGTCGATTACATGGCGGTTGGGACTCTGCACCCGGAAAGAGATCGGGCGGTGGTCGCCTCGGTCGCCGAGGCGTGCCGGCGGTACGGATGCCCCCTCCTCGGTGGAGAGACGGCGGAGCACCCCGGGGTGATGGCCCCCGACGCCATCGATCTCGCCGGAGCCGCTCTGGGTGTGGTGGAACATGGCGAGGAGATAGCCGGTGAGGGCGTAAGGGTCGGGGACGTCATCATTGGGCTCCATTCTCCAAACCTCAGATCGAACGGCTTTTCCCTGGTGCGGAAGATCGTCGCAGAAGTGGAACTGGAGGATTCCTTCCCAGGTGAGAGCCGGAGCATCGGGGAGGTGCTGTTGGAGCCATCGGTTCTTTACGGCCCCCTCCTCGGTCCCGTGTTGGGGGACACGGCCCTCCATGGGATGGCTCACATCACCGGTGGTGGCATTCCAGGCAATCTGGCACGGATTCTCGGTTCCGAGCACCACGCCGTGGTGGAACGGGATCGCTGGGAGGAGCCGGAGGTCTTTGGCTGGCTGCGGGACAGTGCTGGTCTCGATGACGCCGCCATGGTGGAGACCTTCAACCTGGGAATCGGCTTCTGTGTCGTGGTCGCCCCCGATGTGGTCGATGGCATTCTCGAAGCCATCGCGGGGTCGGCAGTGATCGGACACGTTGTCGACGGCGAACGCGGCGTCACCATCAAGTAGCGGAACACGCACGATATGGCGGATACGCTATGTGCTAATGTGGGAAACGTTATGATCCGGTGGCCATTGGGAATCAAGAACGATCTCGGTGGGCTGATGGTTCGGGCACGGAGACGGGCTGGTCTCACCCAGGGTGAGGTGTCCGCCCGCATCGGGACCACACAGTCTGCGGTGTCGCGGTGGGAGAACGGTCATGAGGAGCCCCGTCTCTCCAATCTGGTGGCGGTGCTTCGGGCCTGCGGTCTCCAGGCGGAGCTACTAGTCGACGACGACGTCGATCGCACCCAGATTCGCCAGCAGTTGGCCATGTCACCGCGGCAGCGTCTCCAGGGGTCGATGAATGTCAGCCGTCTCCGCTCCGTGGCCCGTTCGAGGAGATGATGGCTGCTCCATTCGACCCGATCTGTCTCTTCGAGATCCTTGATCATCACGAGGTCAACTATGTCCTGATTGGTGCATTGGCCGGGGTTCTCCACGGCTCATCGGCCACCACCAGCGATGCCGACATAGTTCCCGCCACTGACACCGCCAACTTGGAACGTCTCTCCCGGGCCCTTGGTGACCTGGGGGCACGGATCCGGTCTCCCTCCGAACCGGACGGTATTTCGTTCGATCCCCATCCCGAACTACTCGGCTCGGTCACGATCCTGAATCTGACCACCCGGTGTGGTGATCTCGATCTCACCCTGACACCATCGGGACTTGGTGGCTATGACGAGATTGCTCCGGGAGCGGGCGTCTTCGATGTGGATGGCCTCTCCGTGATGGTTGCTTCCCTTGACGACATCATTCGCTCCAAGGAAGCAGCCGATCGTCCTCGTGATCGGGCGACGCTTCCCATACTCCATGCTCTACGCGACGAGATCGATCGGAACCGTCGCGAGTAGGGGCACTGGTTAAGGGAGGAGGGCTCGTCTCATGAAGGCGGCGGCTTGCCCTCTGAGGAAGGGGTCGCGGTCGGGGCAGTAGTGGTCGTTGGCTGGTGGGTTGCAGCCCCGGGTGATCCCGGCTGCGGCGATGGCGTTGATGTCGTCTTCGAATATCGAGTCCTCGTCGTCGACGAAGAAGTCCTCTGTGGTGAACGGTATCGATAGCCCCC
>WHTL01000123.1 GCA_009377735.1 Acidimicrobiia bacterium | reverse complement strand
GGTGTCGCCGAGGCATCGGCGTCGATGGCAAGGACGCAGGACGAAGGCGCACCCAATGCGGTGCGTCTAGGACGAGGACGCAGCAAGCGGCGTCTAGGCCCGGCGAGACTGCGTAGCTATTTCGAGGACACACCACTAGGTGCCACAATTTTCCCGACATGCCACGATGGGGGAATGGTCGAGATATCCAACCCCGACAAGGTCTACTTTCCCGACGACGGAATAACCAAGGAGCAGGTGGTCAACTACTACCAGACGGTCGCCCCCGTGATGGTCGATCATCTGGTTGGTAGACCGCTCACGCTACAGCGCTTCCCGGATGGGATCGGGAAGAGTGGGTTCATGCAGAAGAACGCTTCGAAGCACTTTCCAGATTCGATAGAGCGGGTGGAGGTGCCCAAGGAAGGGGGAACCACGAACTTCCCACTGGTGGACAATCCAGACGACCTCGTCTACCTCGCCAACCAGGGCACCATCACCTTTCATATCTGGACCTCCCGGCAACCCCATCTCGATTGTCCCGATCGCATCATTCTCGATCTGGACCCCACCGAGGATGCCGAGCCACCGCGTGACGCCGCCCTCGCAGCTCGCACGGTCTTCGACGATATTGGTCTGGACAGTGGTCTCATGACCACAGGATCCAAGGGCTACCACGTGGTCGCTCCCATCGAGGTCGACCATGACTACGACATTGTCGGGCAGATGGCGCGTATCCTCGCCACCGTGATGGCCGTTCGAGATCCCGACACGTTGACCATCGAGTTCAGGAAGAAGAAGCGGGAAGGGCGGGTGTTCGTGGATTGGCTTCGCAACCGAACGGCGCAGTCTGCGGTGTGCGCCTGGTCGATCCGCCCTCGTAAAGGAGCCACCGTCGCCATGCCCATCTCCTGGGATGAGCTGGAAGGAACCGATCCCGATCATTGGGATATCGACACCGCACCCGACCGGGCCGACGACCCTGTCATTTGGCCCGATCCCAACGCCCTAGACGTTGAGAAGGTCCTCGCTCTAGGCGAGGATCACGACGTGGAACCAGAGGAGTCCTTCGACCGCTTCCGTAGCTGACCAGCCCCAGAACCAATCCGCAGGGTGTTGGTTTCGATGACGAATGGCTCTCTGTACATTTAAAGTACTATTGAGTAGCTTCAAGTTATGGCTGCTCCAACTCGTGATCAGGTTCAGGAACTGGCAATGCAGGTCCTCGACGAGCTCGGAGTCGAGGTGACGATCACCGACGAGGGATTGGAGTCCGAGGAGGGCGTGTTTGGTCTCGGGCCATTACGGGCACGGCTCGGTGACTACGGCGAGGAAGACTGGGTTGGGTTGGTGCGAGCCCATTTCGAGGGGTTGCTTCGTGTGGAGGTCGTGGTCCCCGAAAGCTACGACGAGGCACGCACACGTCTGCGGTCGGCAGTGATCTCCGAACACGCGATGGGGATGTTCGACGGAGCGCTCATGGAGCGTCCTCTCGTCGATGGGCTGGGTGAACGACTCATGCTTCGGCATGGATCGATGGGGATGACCGTGACCGAGGATGTTGCCTCTTCGTGGGGCGTCGAGATGGAGCAGGTGTGGAAGGAGGCCCGAGAGCGCTCCATATGGGATGAGTCGGTTATACGAGATGTCTACATGAAGGAGGGGCTCACGTTCACCGCAATACGGGGTGGTATCTGGACCTCGAGTCGGGTCCTCGATCTCGACCGGTTCATCGATCCGAGAATCGATTACGGCGTGCTCACCGTGGTGGCCGCCCGTGACGAGGTCTTATTTCACCAGATCAGGGACGACAGGTTTGCCGAGGCCGCCGTCGCCATGATTGAGTTTGCCGGACTGGGCTTCGATGAGACGCCCTTTCCGGTGGGATGTGATCTTCATTGGTGGTTCGGTGATCGACTCCATCGGGTCGGTGCACCAAGCCACGACGGGTATAGGTATCTCCAAGTTGCCGAGTTCTCCGAGACCCTGACACGGTTAGAGAGGGACCTGACTGACGAGCGGTCGTAGACGCCACTGCTCCGACGGGTAACGTTCGTTTGTGCCCCGTCCCCCGCAGAGTGACCGGCCGTGGAGGCCGCCCCGTCCGATAGGTCGTCTCCTATCGCCCTTCCTTCCGGTCGCAGAGATAACACGCGGCGACTGGTGGGTGGTTTTCACGCTGTGGATCGTGGGCACTCTGATCGGGTGGAGTCAGGGTCAGGCCTCTGCCCTGCTCCCGTTCACCAGGTCAGACCTCGGGTTGAGTGAGGGTGAGATGAGCCTGGTATTGGCCATTGCCCGACTTGCCTCACTGGCCGCCATTGGCTTCGGCGTCTATGCCGATCGTCGCGGGAGACGACGGCCCCTTCTCGTCGCTATCGTGGTGCTCCTGGTGGCAGGACTGGCGAGCTCCCTGGTCACAACCGGCGCTGGCTACGCCATCACCCAATCCTTCGCCAGGATAGGTGGGGTCGCCTCTGGCACGCTGGCTGTGATCCTCATGGCTGAGACGATCTCGCCCCGGATCCGGGCCTACGCCATTGGCATTCTGGGTGCGGCCGGGAGTCTCGGCGCCGGATTTTCGGTGATGGGGTTGCCCCTCGTCGAGGTGGTTCCTGGCGGATGGCGGACGGTCCACGCCCTTCCGGTGGTCGGCTTGGTTCTGATCCCGGTTCTCTGGCGAATCCTGCCCCAGGAGTCATCACGCCACCAAGGCAAGCCAGTGTCGTGGGAGCTCGTGCATGATGAGGCGAGAAGGCGGCTCGTCCTGGTGAGTGTGATCGGGTTTCCCTGGGCGGCGTTCACGGCTGTTGCCCTGGCGTTTACCACGGAGCGGCTTATCGAGGATCTCGCCTTCGGGGCTGGTGCAGCCGCTCTTCTCTCCCTTGGTGGGGGGACTCTGGGTGGTGCGGGGTTCTTCGTCGGGGGACGGCTCGCTGACGGCTGGGGGAGACGTCCAACCACCATCCTTGCCTTCGGGCTCACCATCGTCGGTGGTCTCGCTCTCTTCCGCGTGAGCTCTGTGGGGCCTCTCCTTGGTGCGATCTTCTTGTCGGCTTTCGGTTCCTTTATGGCGGTTCCCGCGGCCGGCTCCCATCGTGCCGAGTTGTTTGGGGGAAAGGTTCGGGCCCTGGCGAACATGGTGACAACCTATGTGGGAACGGTCGGTTCTGCCGGTGGGCTGCTGCTTGGGTCGCTTGTGATCGACGACATCGGTCTCAACAGCACCCTCGCACTGCTGGCCGTGGGGGTGGCAGTAGGGATGGCGCTCACCCTGGCGCTCCCCGAGACCCTCGGTAAGCCCATGGAGGGAGAGGCTGGGACCCCCGGGGGACTCTGATCTCTGGTGGGACTCCGATTTCTGGGGGACTCCGGCCCCCAGACCCCCAACGGCTGCCTCCGCCTGACTGATCGCGTGGTCGCGGCCGTCCGACCTCAACCTGCGCGACCCGGTTCCTGTCTGTCGTGTGAGGGTGATCGGCGGGTTCAACTGGCTTGGGGGTTGCAGTCTCACCTGGCAGCTTGTCTCGGTGGTGGATTGCGCGCCGCAGTATCGGTGTCCAGCCTGCCACCACGGCATCTGCACGACCGCCCACCTCTGGGAGTCTGTGGTCCTCGCTCGTTGCGGCATACCCGGTCTACCACAGGCTTGTACGCAATTCTCCCCCATGCAGGCCGACCCCACGAACCCAGGGTTCCCACGCCCGCTCAGCGACGTTCCCAGCCCAAAGTTCGGAGCCAATCACTCGAGCCGGCAGGAACTCGACCGAGGTCCTTGGCACCGAACATCTGTTCGTCTACCCTGGACTGGGTGTCGTCAAGTTCTGTCGGTGCCGACTGATAGCTTGTGTGACAGAGTTCGAGGACGGGCACCATGAGTACTGATAGAGCCAAGAAGGGCAGAAAGGATTACCAACATGGACCGTGACAAACAGGTGGAGATGGCCGTAACTCAGATCGAGCGTCAGTTCGGCAAGGGCGCCATCATGAAGTTGGGTGCGGCCAACATCCGAAAGACCGAGGTCATATCGACCGGTGCCCTCTCCCTTGACCTCGCCCTAGGTGTTGGTGGCGTCCCCAGGGGTCGCATCGTCGAGGTGTACGGTCCGGAGAGCTCCGGCAAGACGTCCCTCGCCCTTCACATCGTGGCCGAGGCACAACGCAACGGTGGAATAGCCGCCTTTATCGACGCCGAGCACGCCCTCGACCCCATCTACGCCAGAGCCATCGGGGTCGATGTAGACGAGCTCCTCATCTCACAGCCGGACACCGGGGAGCAGGCCCTTGAGATTGCCGACATGCTGATCCGATCCGGAGCCCTCGACGTGGTGGTTATCGACTCCGTCGCCGCTCTGGTGCCCCGAGCCGAGATCGAGGGCGAGATGGGCGACGCCCATGTCGGTCTCCAGGCCCGTCTCATGTCCCAGGCACTGCGGAAGCTGGCAGGAACCCTCAACAAGTCCCGCACCACCGCGGTGTTCATCAACCAGCTCCGCGAGAAGATAGGTGTGATGTTCGGGTGTTTCCAGTACTCGACGCGGGTCACCCTGGCCGACGGGACTCAGGAGAAGATCGGAAAGATCGTCAATCAGCGGATGCCAGTAGAGGTCATGTCGGTCGACCCGGAGACGGGTCGTGTCGAACCCAAGAAGGTTGTCAACTGGTTCAAGAACGGCAAGGCAGAGAGATTCCTCCAGTTCACCGTCTACAAACCACAGGGCAATGGGCGGGCGCAGTTCGCCGCCACCGAGAACCATCTCATCTCAACCCCTGCAGGATGGCGCCATGCCGGTGATCTGATACCCGGTGACCGGGTCCTGATGCCACTCACTCACTATCTGAGTGATCAACAGTACCAACTCGTGCTCGGATCGTTGATGGGTGATGGGTCGATCTCGCCGAAACGTGACAACTCAAACGGTCCTGGGATGAAGGCCAAGTTCCGTTTCGGCCATGGACCCCGGCAAAACGCATATGCCGAGTGGAAGGCGGCCATGTTGGAGGGTGTGCCGCTGTCCATCTCACGACACTCAAAGGGTGGGCACATGGTGGAGACTACACCTCTCGCCGAGCTCGACGTGCTGCGTGAGACGGTCTACATGGGTGGGAAGAAGGTATTCAGCCACGACTACATGAAGACACTGACTCCATTCGCTCTCGCCATCTGGTACATGGACGATGGATCCTTCCAGGAGCGCCGACAGGATGGATCGGCGGGGCGATCCGCCATTTGTGTCGAAGCCATGGAAGTGGGTACTAGGGATCGATTGGTGGATCTCCTCACCGATGAGTTTGGACTGTCCTGTTCCCTTCGGGTTCAGGGCGGAAATTCAGTCATCGTCTTCGACCGGGACGGAACAGAGGCTCTTCATCGGCTCATCGCCCCCTATGTGCCTTCCAGCATGGAGTACAAGCTGTTGCGGCATCATCGTGGGCAGTCGTCGGTGTCCGTGATGCCGGCCGAGCCCCGTGAGGTTCTCACACCCGTTCCCATCACCGCCATCGACATCAAGCCACCCACCAAGAGCATGGAAAAGTTCGATATCGAGGTGGAAGGTCACCACAGTTACCTGGTGGATGGCGTGATGGTTCATAACTCACCCGAGACGACGCCCGGCGGGCGTGCCCTCAAGTTCTACTCCAGCGTTAGGTTGGATATTCGGCGGATCGAGGCCATCAAGGACGGGACCGACAATATCGGGAACCGGGTAAGGGTGAAGGTTGCCAAGAACAAAATGGCACCGCCGTTCCGTCTCGCCGAGTTCGACATCATGTTCGGAGAGGGGATATCGCGGGAGGGAAGTCTCCTCGATGTGGCGGTAGACAATGATGTGGTCCACAAGAGCGGAGCCTGGTACACCTTTGACGACGACCAGCTTGGGCAGGGTCGGGAGAAGGCAAAGCAGTTCCTCAGGGAGAATCCCGAGGTGGCCATGCAGTTGCAGGCGAAAGTCTACGAAGCAGTGGGTCTCACCGAGGGTGAACCTGAGACCGATGAGCCCGCCGATTCAGACGACGATGCCGAGAAAAGTGAGGGCTCGGAGCACTAAGTCGGCTCGGAGCCGAGGATGCATCTGCGGTGTCACGCTGACACGGCTGAATTTGCCCAATCGAAGTCTGAAGTCGACCTTGAGGGTGGCCACCAGAAACAGATGTCGAACCTTTTCGAGATTGAACCCCGATTGGGACGTTGAAGATCAGGGAGCAGGGTTATCATGATGTCACAGCGTTCACTTCCTGATTGAAAAACCCTTACCGACCAAAATGACACTCGCCACCACCGGAGACATGAGAGGCAACTGGATGAATTGAACGCGCCGGTGTCCCGTCATGGGACTCCGGTTGTGGCTGGAAGGACGACATGGACATCCCAGGTGTTGCGGTACTGATTGCGGTGGTAATCGGGGCCGGTCTCGTGGGTTACCTCGGCGCTCGTCTCGTTCAGGTGCGTTCTACCAGTGCAAAGACTCCCGAGACACCCGAAGATACCCTCGCCACTGCTCGTCTCGAGGCACAGCGTCTCCTCACCGGGGCCGAGGAGCAGGGGAGGGCCAGGGCAGAGGCCTTCCGCGAACGTGAGGAGGCGGCACTGGAGCATCGTCAACTCGAAGCATCGAGTCTGGAGGCGCGTCTGGCACAACGCGAGGAGACTCTCGACCAAAGGGCGACAAACCTCGCCCAAAGGGAGCAGCTCCTTGTCAGCAAAGAGGAAGGTCTGGAGACGAGCCGCTCGGATATGGAGCGTCTGCGCGAGCAGGCCAGGGGCGAGCTGGAGGCCCTCGCAGGTCTAGATGCCAAGACGGCCAAGGACGAACTGCTCTCCAAGGTAGAAGACGAAGCCCGCCGTGACGCCATGGTTCTGGTGCGGGACCTGGAGGTGAAGGCGCGAGAGGAGGCTGATCGCCGAGCTCGGAGGATCCTGGGTACGGCGGTACAAAGACTCGCCTCGGAGGTCGTCACCGAGACGACCGTTTCGGTGGTGGGCCTCCCAAGTGACGACATGAAGGGTCGCATCATTGGTCGGGAGGGTCGCAATATCAGACATCTCGAAGCGGTGACGGGGGTGAACCTCATCGTCGACGACACGCCCGAGGCGGTATCGGTGTCCTCGTTCGACCCTGTCCGTCGCGAGGTGGCCCGTCTCACTTTGGAACGACTGGTGGCCGACGGTCGGATCCATCCCGCCTCGATCGAGGAAGCCCATGCCAAGGCCCAGGACGAGGTGGAGCAAGGAGTCAAGGATGCGGGGGAGTGGGCATTGGTGGAGGTTGGTGTTGCTCGGGTCCATCCCGAGTTGGTCACCCTGCTGGGTCGGCTCAAGTACCGCACTTCCTATGGCCAGAATGTTCTCAAGCATCTGGTGGAGTCCGCTCACCTCGCCTCCATGCTGGCGTCTGAGCTCGGAGCAGATCCCGCACCGGTCCGTCGAGCAGCCCTACTTCACGACATCGGAAAGGCGGTAACACATGAGGTGGAGGGCTCCCATGCCCTGATCGGAGCCGAGATTGCCCGTCGGTTCGACGAGGATCCTGCTGTGGTGCATGGTATCGAGGCACATCACAACGAGGTTGAGCCACGAACCCTCTTGGCGGTGATCGTGCAAGCCGCCGATAGCGTCTCTGCGGCCCGTCCAGGTGCCAGGCGGGAGACGCTGGAGTCCTACGTGCAACGGTTGGAGCGCTTGGAGACCATCGCCCTCGAGTTCAAGGGAGTTGAGAGGGTATTCGCCATGCAGGCAGGTCGCGAGGTGCGTGTGGTGGTCGAACCCGGGCAGGTGGGAGATCTCGAGGCCAGCGATCTGGCACGACGCATAGCCCGAAAGCTGGAGGACGACCTACAGTATCCGGGCCAGATCCAGGTGACAGTGATCAGAGAGTTCCGCGCCACCGACTACGCCCGGTAGGGGAATCCGTGAGAGTCCTAGTGATGGGGGGTACCGCCTTCCTGTCCTCGGAGGTCGCCCGGGAGGCGATGAGGCGGGGCCACGAGGTGACCTGTCTCGCTCGCGGATCGAAGTCCACACCTCCGGATGACGTGGAGTGGATCCATGCTGACCGCGATGACGGACCTGGAGTGTATCCGGCCCGGGACTGGGACGTCGTTGTCGATGTTGCTCGCCACCCGATCCATGTCAGGGATGCGGTGGAGGCGCTTGGCGGTCGCACCGGCAACTGGACCCTTGTGTCGAGTTGCTCCGTCTACGCAGACCACAGCGTTCCTGGCGAGGACGAGTCTGCACAGCTCCTACCCGCCTCTACCGGGGACCATATGGAGTCGATGGAGGTCTACGGTGAGGCCAAGGTCGCCTGCGAGTCGGCGGTCGGAGACCTCGGAGACAGCGTCCATATCTGCAGGTCCGGGCTGATCGGTGGGCGTGGTGACCCGAGCGACCGTTTTGGATACTGGCCAGCCCGGTTCGCCCGTCACGGCGACGACCAAGTCCTCGTCCCCGACGTTGCCACACAGACCCAGGTGATATCGGTGGGAGATCTGGCTTCGTGGATCTTGTCCGCCGCTGAGAACGAAGTAGTCGGGATCTTCAACGCCGTCGGCGACCCAATGCCCCTTTCAAACATGCTGGTCCTGATCCAAGCAACGGTCAGTCACACCGGTGAGCAGGTCAGGGTTCCGCCCGAATGGCTGGAGGATCACGACGTCGCCGTCTGGTCGGGAGAGAACTCGCTACCTCTGTGGCTACATCCGGGCGAGTTCGACGGTTTCTGCGCCCGAAGCAACCAAGCCGCCCGCAAGCACGGCATGCGCCTTTCCGATCCGAAGGACTTGATCTTGGGGTCGTTGTCCTATGAAAGAGAACTCGGCATTGACCGACCCCGTTCGGCGGGCCTAGATCCCGCACGTGAAGCGGAGCTGCTGCAGTTGTTGGCTGATGGTTGATCCGCGCCGCTTATGTCCAGACACAGTCCGGGTATGCCGCGACAAACAACGACCACAGACTTCAAGACGTAGGTGGATGTGCAGATGCCGTGGTGGTGAGTGGGAAAGGAGTGCAGCGATGAGTGATCTACCGACCCATGGCGCGGGTCGATGAGACATCAGATCGCAATCACACCGAACCCGAGGACCACCCCGACAGCGTAGATAGGCGCCGAGTCGCGGAGGTGGGGCCCGACGGCCCCGACCACGCGAGAGCTGGGGTGGTGGCGGCCGTTGGGGGTCTGGGGGACGGAGTCCCCCAGAAATCACAGCCCCGCCGTTCCCAACAAGATTAGGGCAATAGAACGGTTGGCCGCGGTCAGATCTTGTCGCGGAGGTGCCCCCTTTGTGTCAGTGTTGGGGGTGAGGGGCGCCGGACCTCCCGGGTTTGACTCTAGATTGCCCCTGTCCACCGTGGTTGGTGTGACTGATCGAGGGCTCGTCTTCCCGGGGGGTCCGGTATCCCCCGGTTGGGTGTCTTGATAGAAGACCGTTCGTCTGACTGGACAAAGGGTCGACCGCGTCGGGGGTGCTTCTCCTATGAATGGTTGTCGCTTCCATCGAAAGGAGCTTGTTATGAGACTAGCGGCAATGGGTGTCGATACTCATTTGGGCACGGTCACTGCTGCGGTGGTGGGTCCGCTGTCCGAGGAGTTGGATTCGGTGACGGTTCCTAACACCTCGGCGGGGTGGGACAAGCTGGTGGGGGTGTGTCATCGTCATGGGGTGGGGGTAGTTGGTGTGGAGGGCGCTTCGGGTTATGGGCGTGGCCTGGCCCAGAGGGTGGTTTCTTCGGGGTTGAGGGTGCGGGAGATTCCCACCAGGCTCACCTCGAGGGTGCGTCGTTTGGATGGGGCGGGGAAGTCCGACCCGGTGGACGCTCGTGCCATCGGCCGGGCCACTGCCCGCGGTGAGGGTTCTGAATGGGTTGATGCTCCCGACTTGGAGACGATTCGAGTGTTGGTGCATCGTCGAGACGCCCTGGTGAAGGAACGGACCCGCAGTATCAACGAGTTGCGGGCCCTCCTCACAGAGATAGATCCGGCCCGTGCAGCAGAGATGGGTCGTCTCCGCAGCCGGAGACAGTTCTGTGAACTCGCCCAGGTGGAATATCACGGTGACAACCACCGAGAAACCGTGGGGATGTTGATTGGGGACCTGGCCGAAGAATGCCTCCGACGTTGCGACCAGATCCGCCACTACAAAAAACGAATCGAAGAAGCAATACCTCCCGTTGGGGAGGAACTGATGGGGCGAGGGGCCTGTCCGGGTGTCTGTGTAAGTGGTGTGGTTCCGGTTCATGTGTTTAGGCGACGGGGAGTCGCCCTGGAAAGTAGATGGCGAGCTGGTTGAGGCAGGCCTTCCACCCTTTGGTTCCGGTGCCGATGTCACCTCCTC
>WHTL01000071.1 GCA_009377735.1 Acidimicrobiia bacterium | reverse complement strand
TATCTTGAACATCGGCGTACTCCTCCTCGCCGGCTCCCACCGGCGAATCGTTTTATCGGATATCAGGAGGGTACGTCGCGTCCCAACCAACAACCGGTCATCCACAACTTATGGGTATACCTCTAGCAACTATCTTCATCAGACCAATGGGGATGTCCGAGGTCATTGAGTTCTCCTCAAGTGTACCTGAGCCCCGGTTCTGGAGGGCCGTTGACGCTGCGTTCAGTCTGTCTCAATACTTGAGACAGGATGGACAGCGTGCTTATGGGTTTTGTCTGCAGCCTCGTGTACCACCCACCAGGAATTGCTTGACACCGTGCTCCGTCGGGGATATGGTCGAAAGATATGGGGAAGTTCTGTCCCTAATAATGAGACGCAGGACGAGATCGAGGAGAATTCATGCTGAGAGTTCCCAAAGCAGACCGGCTCCTACTGTCTTGGGATACGGTGTATCCAGTCAGGACCCGTTGATCGGCAACGTCCATGCTCCATGTCCACGCTCCATGGTTGTGATTTCCCGATGGATCCTTGCGTCTCCTCCATCGGTCGTAACTCAGAAATGGAATGGAGCTTTTCCCTGAAAATTCTGAGATACGACGAGAAGAACGAGGTTACGAAGTTATTCATGAGTCAGTATCGATCGCTTAACCCTGAGTGATCCCAGAACGCGAACCGCGAAGAGGAGGTATTTGGAGATGGATGGTTTTCAAGTTCGACGACAAAGTGCGCTCACGAGCCTGATAGTCCTGCTGAGTGTTGGGTTGGTCGCCTGTGGAACCAGCTCTGACCCGGGCACCGAGGACTCTCCCACAACTGTCGCGGAATCGGACTCCACCATGGCCGGAGACACCGCAACGACGGTGGGCGAATCAGCGTCCACGGAAGTTCCGCAGGAGATGAGAGACATTCAGGTCCAACTCCCAAATAGCAACCCCAGTGGATCCGTGGTCTCTTTCTACATTGCCCAGGACCAGGGGTATTACGAAGAGAATGGGTTGTCAGTCGAACTCGTTTACGGAGCGGGAAGTGGCGCTGCCGTTCAACAGTTGGCCTCTGGCAACGTCCCAATTGCGTCTCTGTCGCCGACGAGCATCTACCTTGCGGCGCAGGAGGGGTCCGATCTGGTTGGAATTTACAACCACTTCCCGGAGAACCGTTTTGGGGTGGCTGTTCCGGTCGACAGTCCGGTTCAGAGTATCGAGGACCTCGAGGGCAAGGCGATTGGTATCAGCGACCCTGGCGGGGGTGAAGTGCCGACCGTCAATGCTGCTCTTGCCCTCGCTGGGCTGGAACCTGGCGTCGATGTTGAGGTCATCCCGGTAGGCGAAGGCGCATCGGCCGTGCTTGCCGTGGAGAATGGTGATGTTGATGCATTGGGGGTCTCGAAACCCGACGTGCTGGTCCTGGAGCTCGCTGGCCTGGAGACGCGCATGATCACTCAGGACGTCATCTCCAAGTTCCCAGGTGATTCCCTGACAGTCACCTCCGGCACGCTGGAATCCGAACAGGACATGCTGGCTCGTCTTGTCCGGGGAACCATCCAGGGACAGATTTGGTCACAGGCGAACCCCGAGGCCACCCACGCCATCCTCAAGGAAAAGTATGCCCCGGAGCAGCTCGCCGAAGACGAGTTCGGCATTCCCTTTGTAGAAGCAAGTCTGAGCGACACCGCCACACCGGATGGACTGGAGCCCAACGAGCATGGGAAGTTCATATTTGAGAACTGGCAGAACGAGATCGACCTGAATGTCGAGGTAGATGTGCTGGAAGCGCCTATCGACGCCGACACCATCCTCACCAACGACGTCGTGGAGGCCGCATGGGAGATGGGGATCGATATCGAGGCGATCCAAGAGTCGGCGGCATCGTATTCGGGTTGACGGTGTAGCTCGGAACGCCCCGACTCAGGGCCTCAACGGACGATTGGACGTTTAATCCCGATCTGGGGGCCTTTCTCCGTAGATTCCGCGATCTTGAGATTCGTTTAGAAAGAGAGACCTATGCCAGTTGAATATCAGTTCCATCCCGATGCTCCTGCTGGCGTGCCAGCAATCACGGCGACCGGCAAAGATTTCGTAGTCTTTGCCGGTGGGTTAGCGGCCGATCCTGTCACTGGGATCCCCGAGGCGGTGAACCCCCTTGCGAACTACCCATATCACGGCACGCACATAGATAGGCAGCTCCGGGTGATCTACGGGCAGATGTCGGATGCCCTCTCCAAGGCAGGATCCGATATCAAACGAACCATGAAGATCAACTCGTTTCATACCGTGCCAACCGAAACCGACACGGCCCTGGGTATGCGACGTGACTACTTCGACATAAGTGAACCACCACCGAGCACGTTGGTATTCGTACCCGAGGTGGCCTCACCAAGGCTCACGGTCACCAACGATGTCATCGCTCTGAAGAATGGTCCGGAACGGACTGTCCTCCACCAAGAGCAAACAGCCACGCCGCTTCCGGTGCACGACTCGATCTATGGTCGCCCTATCTTCACCCAGGCTGCAACTGGAGGAGGTCTGATCTTCACCTCCGGCCTGACCACCGCAGCACTATTACTGAGGGGGTTTCACGAACTACCGGAAGTCAGGGGACTCCTCCCCAGGCACACCGACTTCCCTTACCGACTCTGGGAGATCAAGTTCCAAACACGGCTGGTGTTGGCCTTCCTCACCAACCTCCTTGGCAGACTGAATGCGTCCCTCAGTGACGTGGTGAAGGCAGAGATCCACATGTCGGATGCCAGCGACATCGCCGGCATGAATGAAGCTTGGCACGAACTCTTCCCTGACGGCGGGCCTGCAAGAACGATTTATCCCTCGGACCTGGCCCCGACCAATCAGAACATTGAGGTGGAGTTCATCGTGAACGATCCAAAAGGGCCGTATCATCGCGAAGCAGTGAACTCTCGCCTCGTTCCTAGTTTGCCAGGCGGCGAGCCGCACGCAGTCCGAGTTGGCCCCTATGTCTTCCTATCGGGGCTCGAGGCAAGCGACTATGAGACAGGTGTCGCCCCCGAGGCGAATCCCAAACCTGGTCTACCAAATCACGGGTCCAGTCCCAAGCTGCAAGCAACATTCATCCGCAACCGCATTCAAACGATATGCGAGGAGGCAGGTACTGACATTCACAGTCTCATGCGGCGACGCGTCTTTCACACGGACCTGGCCGACGCCGGTCCCGCCGAAGATGCCTGGCTTGAGGACCTCGGCCCGGGATTGGCTCCGACCACCATCTTCAAGACCACCAACCCGCTTGGAGTCCCTGGCTGTGTGGTTGGCTATGACGTGATGGCCCTCGCCGATGAACAATGACGTAACGGAAGGCTCGGAGGCGCTGCTGGAATGCATGTAGACACCCACACACATCATGTCCCCCTGTCCTATATCGCGAGGGTCAGTGAGGATCCCAAGCGCTTCGAAGCCACCGTTGCCCAAACGAGCAGCGACACCTATGAAATGGTTCCCTCTTTCTGGTCGTCGGCACGATTTGCTTCTCGTTATCGGTTTGCCCCTCCCTATTACGATTGGCAGGCGAGGGTCGACCATATGGACTCGACCGGTATCCGGGCGGCGGTCGTGAGCGCCAACCAAGCCCTCAACTATGCCTGGGCCCCTCTGGAAGTCGCCGTGGAGGTAGCCCAGTTGGTAAACGACGATCTGGCGGAAGGTGCGAAACGGTTCCCAGGCCGCATCCACGGAATCGCCTCCGTCCCACTACAGGATCCGGACGCGGCTGTCCGGGAAGCAACACGGGCGATCGACGAACTGGGTCTGCGGGGAATACAGGTTCTGTCCAGTATCGAAGGCGCCAATCTGGCCAATGCGGGACTGGAAAAGCTGTTCGAGTGTGTCGCCGGTCTAGAAGTGCCGCTGTTCATCCACCCTTACGGTGCCCTGAATCATGAACGGATGACACCGCACTTCCTAGTGAACGTGATCGGCTTCCCAACCGAACAGGCAATGGCGGCAGCCGGACTGATCTTTGAAGGGGTGCTCGACAGATATACCAACCTCAAGGTCTTCCTCGGGCATGGCGGTGGGAGCTTTCCGTACCTTCTCGGGCGAATCGAACGAGGAATGCAGGCGTTCCCAGATCTGATGTCCACGCAACGTCCCTTCCGTGACTACCTCGACCAGATATTCGTCGACACGCTGGTGCACGATGATGCTGCGCTCAAATATCTGATCGAAACGTTGGGAATCGAACGCGTCATGTTTGGTACCGACTGGCCGTACTGGATGCAGGACACCGATGTCCTAGAGAGGGTGGAGCGGGTAATGACGACGCTCGGCCACGATGTTTTTAGTCTGAGTGACACCGCAAGCCGACTCTTTGGGCCCTTTGATCTGGGAGACCCGATTCAGGATGGTCAATCATGAGAAGCGTGACGATGGGCGTGCTGTTCGACTGCTCGGGGTTTCGACTTGTCTCTACGAATGGATGAACCTCGTCCGACTATTGGAGAGCTTGCCGATGGCCCTAGCGGAGCAACTGCGATGACGGAGTCCACACCCATCATCGAGGTAGTCGACGTGTCCCAGTCGTATCAGACCTCCGATGGGGTGATCCGCGCCTTGTCTGACGTAACGTTGCAGGTGCAAGAAGGCGAGTTTGTTTCCCTGGTTGGACCGAGCGGGTGTGGCAAGTCGACCCTACTCAATGTCGTTGCCGCGCTTCTTCGTCCTACCTCAGGCGTTGTTCGTTATCGCGGCGACGACCACATAGAACCTCGCTCCGAGTTTGGTGTCATGTTCCAGGCTCCGATCCTCCTGCCCTGGCGGAGCTTGGAAGAGAATGTCCGCCTACCAGGGGAGATCCTCGGTATTCCCGAGGAGGTCCTCACCTCTCGCGTCGACGAGGTGCTAGAGATGACCGGTCTCGAGGAGTTCAGGGCGAAATACCCTTGGGAGCTTTCGGGAGGCATGGCGCAACGAGCATCGTTGTGCAGATTGCTCGCTTCGGACCCCGAAATCCTGCTCCTTGATGAGCCATTCGGCGCCCTCGATGAGTTCACACGTGAGTCACTTGATGATGAGTTGCTCCGAATCTGGCGAGGGACCAACAAGACCGCGATGTTCGTGACCCATAACATAGGAGAGGCTGTCTATTTGTCCGACCGTGTAGTGGTGATGACCCCAAGACCGGGAAGGATCGCAAAGGTGCTTCCGGTGCAACTACCCCGTCCGCGAGCTGCCTCGATGCTCCGTGACAGGAACTATCTCGACATGGTGTTTGAGATCAGAGGAATGTTGGGAGTGGCTACGACGTGAATTCCTGGCGTCGACACCGTAACTGGCTGATCACGGCCGTCTTTGGCATCGTTCTGATTTCGGGATGGGAAATGGCTTCTCGCACTGGTGTACTCCACCAGCTTGTGGTGCCATCCCCCACTCGGATCATATCTGAGATCCCCGCCACGATCGGGACATCGCTGTTTCTTCGACACGTCACCACCACTCTCACCGAGATCATTGCGGGGTATGGAATCGCGACTGTCGTCTCCTTTGCTCTTGCGATTCTGCTGTCCACATCCGACATCGCACGGATCGCCATCTATCCCTATGTGATTGCGTTGCAAGCCCCCCCGAAGATCACCTTGGTACCGATCTTCGTTACCTGGTTTGGGTTTGGGCTTGCTTCAAAGATCGCCATGGCGGCGGTGATCGCGTTCTTCCCGATGTTCCTCAACATGTTCGTAGGCCTCACTCAGGCGAACAGGGAGGCTGACAAGCTGTTTCGGGCCCTGACGGCGTCGAAGATCCAAACCTTCATGAAGCTCAGATTGCCAGGGTCGCTTCCTTTCATGTTCACAGGCATCAAGTTGGGGTGGACCATGTCTGTGATCGGTGTGATAGTCGCCGAGTTCCTCGGTGCCCAGGAAGGGATCGGCTACCTGATCCAAACCTACAATTTCCAACTACGGGTCGCCGAGGTGTTCGTCCTCATCATCGTTCTCTCACTGTTCACCGTGGCGGTCTACAAAGTGTTGGAGCGGATCGAAGCGCACTGGTTGTTCTGGTCAGTGGATGAAGCATCTGAGGTGGCCGAGCCGCAGCCGACTACGTCGGAAGCGTATATGTGACGTCTCCGTCCTAGGAATGCGCCGATGACGCGACGGCCTCACCGGTGACTGGTGAACCCCTGTCCGGTGCCCGGTGACGATTACGGATCAACCAGACGGCGCTGGCAGGCTCGGTGGTTTGGTTCGAGATCTGATGAGGAGTTGTGGCATCGAACGCAATGGAATCCCCTGATTGGAGGCCGTACTCCTCAAACCCCAAGGTGACAGTCAGCTTGCCGACGATGACCATCCCATAGTCCTTGCCGCCATGGCGGAGCAGTGGGGGTGGCTCCGGTGCACCGGGTGGATAGTTGATTAGGACCCATTCCATATCCGGCTCGGGTTGGGGGAGGAGGTTCTCCCAAGTTACCCCGTCGGTGAATTCAAGTCGGTCCCGATGTTCTGATCTGACTACGTGCAGCTCGGACGGTTCTGACGCCGGCAATTCCTGCTTTGTCTCTTGTTCCACATCGTCTTCAGGAAAGAAGTAGCTCATTGGGGTCGACAGTTCTCCCGCAAGACGTAGGAGCGTATCGAGGGATGGGTTGACCTGCCCATTCTCGACCTGGCTGAGGAGGCTCGCTGTGACTCCGTTTGAGCGGCAAGAACTCTCAGAGTCAGACCCTTTTGAGTACGGAGGTGACGCAGCCGCGTCCCAACGGCATGGGTGGTAGGTCGTAGTCCTGGTCCGTCAGGAGTGCGTTCGGGGTCGACAGATATTTTTGACCTCCAAGGGAGTCGAAACCGGAGCGAAGCACTACCCCGCGCCATTAGAACCACAAGTATAGCCAGGCAGGTTCATCGCCACGAAACATTTCCACTCCATAAGTTCAGTAATGCTGGAGAAGAACACCTGGACGTTAAGTTTTACTTGACGTAGGCGAAACGGCTGCCATATACTCCACGGATCCGCAGGCCTGGGTGCTTTTCGCTTGATTCTCCACTGAGATCGGGGATGGCACCGGCCACATACATGGAGGAGGCCCAGAATGTGGATCAGCAGAAACCGTCGGTTTAGAGGATCGGTGTGGGTTCGGTCCTTGGTGGTTGTGGTGTCCCTGGGCCTGATTCTGACGGCATGCGGCGGATCTGATTCCGAGGCCGCGGCTTCGAATGAGGCCACGACGGTGGTCGAGGGAGGTGGGGCTTCCACCGCGCTAACACCCGCAACTTTCCGCCTCGATTGGATAATCACGGGAGAGCACACCCATTTCTACGCTGCTCTGGAGCAGGGTTTCTTCGAAGAGGAGGGCTTGGATGTCGAGATCCTTGAGGGCGGTGGTTCAGCTCTCGCTCTCCAACAAGTCGCCAATAAGGATGACGATTTTGGACTTGCAGGCTTTGATGCCTTGGCGGCGAGCCGAGCCGAGGGACTTCCGGCGACGATGGTCGCGAACATCTTCCGCCGTAGCCCACACGTCGTGCTTTCACTCGCCGAGACCGGAATAGAGTCACCTGCGGACTTGGAGGGCAAAACGGTGGGCGGAGCGGCAGGATCCTCCCCCACCACAATGTTCAATGCGTTCCTGGAGGCAGCCGATGTCGACGCCGATGCGGTGGAGATGGTCAACCTAGACGCCGCCAGCTACATACCTGCGCTGCTCGAGGGGCGCATCGATGCCTTCGTCGGATTCGCTCCATCCCAGTATCCAATTCTCCTGGCTTCGACACCGGAACCTCCCAACGTCCTCTATTACGCCGATTCGGGTGTGGTGACCGTGAGCACCGGGGTAGTGGTCCACCCCGACACGATCGAGGAACGACCTGAGGTTGTCGGAGGGTTCGTTCGCGCCGTCCAACGCGGCCTCCAATGGACGCTTGACAATCAAGAGGAGGCTGTTGAGATGATGACCGCTCGTTTCCCTCGATCCGTTGAAGCTGAAGAGGCGGCTTTGGCAGTCGAACAGGTTGGCGTGCTGGCTTTCGGCGAAAGGACCGCGGATGCTCCTATTGGTTGGATGTCCGAGGAGGATGCCCAGCAAACCTTGGAGACGCTGCAGAAGTACGCCGATCTCGGCGAGATCGAACCCCTGGAGAACTATTACACCAACGAGTTCATCGACGAAGACCTATGAGCCCGAGCGTCGCTCCCATTCTGACCCGAACAAGTCGCGTTAGCCAGGACCGGCGGTTGTTCCTTCCGCTGTGAGTGCCAGGGGCTGGAGACTCCGAGAAATCGCGGTATGGGTTCTCGTCATTGCTGTCTGGGAGGGGCTGTTGGTGATTATTGAGGTGCCAACTTACGTTGTGCCATCACCAAGCGGCGTAGTCCGAGCGTTTGTTTCCGATATCGGGTGGATCGCCAGCCATTCCCTTGTGACCGCAGGCGAGATCGCTGCCGGTTTGGGGATAGCGGTCGCGTTGGCGATTCCCCTAGCCGTGATCTTGGTTTCAGTGCCCCTGTTCCGGCGAGCTGTGTATCCGCTCATGGTCTTCGCTCAGGCAGCTCCGAAAGAAGCTCTCGCCCCGCTGTTCATCATGTGGTTCGGGTTCTCGATGCTGCCGAAGGTTCTGCTTGCAGCCGTGATCTCGTTCTTTCCAGTGCTGGTCTCTACCACGGTCGGGCTGGAACGCTTCGATGAGAATCTCAGTCGATTGGCGCGCAGCATCGGGGCATCTCGCATGAAAACACTATTGAGCTTTCGAATGTGGGTTGCCCTGCCCTCTTTCTTTGGTGGCCTCCGTCTAGGGGTCACACTGGCGGCGGTTGGGGCAGTGATTGGAGAGTTCCTCGGATCGGACAACGGGATTGGCTACCTAGTCCTGAACGCCTCTCGGAGGCTCGATGGCGAGATGCTCTACGCCAGCCTCATCATCCTCGTCATTCTGGTGCTCGGGCTTGTGTGGCTGGTAGACGCAACCGAAGAGCGGCTGCTCCGGGGAGCAGGTCGCGGGGCCACCGCAACATGAGTCAACGAGACGGCCCGCCCTCAGGCGAAAGTGGCCTATCGCCCAACCGGAGATGGTTGATGGACGCGGTGTACCCCCTCATTGCGTTGGCATTCGTGGTGGTTGCATGGAGTCTGGTCACAAACGTGCTTCAACCACCCGCCTACATCATTCCCTCTCCCGGCGACGTTTTGGACGAGCTTGTCGCCCGATGGGACGAATTGTTTAACAACATGGTCTCCACGGCCCGAACTGCACTCCTCGGCCTGTTGCTCAGCGGTGTGCTCGGAATATCGGCTGGCTTTGCGATCGCCAGATCTAAGACGTTGGATCGGCTCCTCATGCCGCCGATCATCGTTACACAGAGCATCCCGAAGATCGCGCTGGCGCCTCTTTTCGTAGTCTGGTTTGGCTTCGGGATCGTTCCCAAGCTCATCGTCGTCGTCCTCGTGACAGTCTTCCCCGTCCTCATCGCCACCAGGGTGGGGGTTTCCAGCGTGCAGAGAAGTACTCTCGCCCTGGTTAGGTCCATGGGTCTCAGATCGACGGCTTTGGTTCGTAAGGTCCTTCTCCCGGCGAGTGCACCCCATCTGGCCGGAGCATTCAGGGTGTCGGCGAGTCTGGCGTTGATTGGTTCCATCATCGCCGAGTACGTCGGATCGAGTGAAGGAATCGGGGTGGTCCTACTGACCTCGATCGGGACCCAGAACACCGCACTCACGTTCGCTGCGATACTTCTATCGTCGCTCACGGGCAGCCTCATATATCTGGCCGCGACCGCGTTCACCCACATCGCCACGATCGGGCTGAACCCCTCCTACATGGAGGTGCAGACCTGACTCACACAGATCTCCCAACATCGGCACCCGAAGCCCTAGATCTGAAGTTGGATTCCGTCGGCCATACCTACCAGGCGGGAAAGAAACAGATCCACGCACTTGAGGACATCGACCTCCATATCAATCATGGGGAGTTCGTCACCATCATCGGGCCGAGCGGCTGCGGGAAAAGCACCCTTCTCATGATCGCAGCAGGATTGGAACTGCCCACAGCCGGAGAGGTGCATATCGGCGGGCATAAGGTCACCGGTCCCTTCACCGACTCCGGCTTCGTATTCCAAGATGCCAGTCTCCTCGATTGGCGCACCACCCTCAAGAACATCCTCCTTCAAGCGGAGGCGAGGGGGATGGATCCGGAACATGCGCAACAGCGTGCCCGCGAACTGATGGACCTAACCGGGATAGGCGGTTTCGAAGACGTGTACCCGACGGAGCTGTCTGGTGGGATGCGCCAACGGGTGTCCATCTGTCGTGCCCTTCTCCACGATCCGCCCATCCTGTTCATGGATGAGCCATTTGGTGCCCTCGACGCCATGACCCGCGAACAGATGATGCTCGATACCCAAGACCTCTGGCTGCATGGAGACAAGACGGTGCTGTTTGTCACCCATGACATCGGCGAGGCCCTCGTCCTCGCCGACAAGGTGGTTGTCCTCGGCCCGCGCCCGGGTCGAATCCTGAAGATCTACGACGTGCCTTTCCCCCGCCCACGTTCGATGGACACCCTTGGGGAGCCGACCGCCACCGAAATGCAGCACGAAATACGTGAGCTCCTACGCGAGCACGGGGCGTTCTAGTGAGGAGACCGAGCCACCGACCTTACAAAGTAAGCTACCAACCAAGGAGACAGAAATTGTCCACAACCCAGCGCACCACCATGCCGCAGCTCCCGTTCGATCGCCATCTAGTCGGCCACCTCGACTCAGTTATGTTTACAGGTGCCCTGACTCCTCATGATCTGACCACCGGTCGGTTGGTCCGATCAACCGCCGACGTGCCCAACGGGGCAACGGCCGACGCCAAGTATGGGGCGATGTTCCTCGATATCCCAGGTGATGCGGCGCTCGCGCAAGCTTGGCAGATCTACACCAACCTATCCACGGTCCTCGAGGCCGAGGGTTTGCCTACCTCCGACCTGTGTCGTCAGAGACTACTTGTGCGAGACCTGCGTGATGTGCCCCTCATCGAAAGGGTGATGGATCAGTTCATCGACGCCGAAACGGTGGCGACGACGATAGTTCAGATCGGCGGGGACGACCTCGATGACTCGATCCGTGTCCAGCTCGAAGGCGCTGCCGTCCGTGAGGGCGAGAAGGAAGTGTATCGCTCGCCCGAGCTCGACATGGTCACCGGACGGTACCCGGCAATGGTGAGAGCGGGGCAGTTCGGATTCGTCTCGGCGCTCCCCGGAATCAACCCAGAGACTGGTGTCCCAGCGACGGGCATTGACGAGTTGGGAGAGAACGTCGACCTATTCGACCCCTCTCCCTACCGTTCGTCCCTGCAGAAGGCAATCCTCGCACAGACGTGGTTCACATTCCAGCATCTTCGGTCGACCTTGGAGTTGAGCGACGCCACACTGGGCGATGTTCTCAAGGTCACCGGATGGCTCAACTTCCCCATGCGTGACTTTGACCCGATGAGACCAGTGCGCGCCCATCTCTTCTCTGAGCCTCGCTGGAAGACGGCCAGCACGGCGTTGACGGTGGGACCCAATACCACCGAGGGAGCAGTCCACGCCTTTGACGCCATTGCGCTGATCAACGACCCCCACGGGCGCGGAAAGGAAGTCCGCACGGACCCGTCGTTGATTGTGCCTTACTATGTCGGGGCGACATCCGGTGGCGGTGCTGCATTCACATGTGGTGAAGTCCCAATTGACGAGGATGTTCCACGGGCAATCAACCAACCCGAGGAGCTCGACGGATCGGACCGTCTGATACGTTTCGGTCGCCTCGACATCCCAACGGGAATAGAGGCCCGCGCCGCGTATGTGTACGAGAAACTCGAAGGCCATCTTCGTCACTACGGGAGCTCTCTAGACAAGGTGGTGTATCAAGTCGTGTACCTAGAAGACATGAGAGAGATCGCCGGACTTGAGCTCGTTTCCCGGAGTGTCTTCCCAGATGGGGTCCCCGCCACCACCACGGTGCCTATCGGGGAGACCTCGCCCTTCTGGCAAGAGTCGAGACTTGAGATCGAGGTCATTGCCACTACCTGAGGTGCTAATAACGCTTCTCATCGGACGGGTTGGTATCCGACCCGTCTCGCCCCGTACCTGACGGCCTATCGTCAAAGGATCCCCCAGCTCTGCGAGGGTCGGGCTTGGATAGAGGAGCGACAACGCGGTCATTCCACTGGTGGTCGAATTGGGCAGGGGAAGCGGCTCGGCGACCCGGGCTCGCTCCTCGGACACGTTCATATAACGGGGCTCGCCTTGGGCGGTCACCATGCGTCGTTCGGCATCGTAACTGAGGATGGATGAGACTGCTCGGGGCACCGCCGCCCATGCCGAGAACACCAACCTCTTGGTGAGATCTGCAGTCTCTGACTGGTCAAAGGGCTTGCCCAGTCGGTAGTACGGGAGCGAGGGAGCAAGCCACAGTAGAGACCATGCCCCCTTGTCGATGGTGTCTCCGGCGAGGAGTCGGAGTCGACCGTTACCCGGGTCGAGCCGTTGGAACCCGACGAGGTCTTTCCAGGGAATCGTTCCATTCCCGGTTGCGAGCAGGTTCCGGACGGTAGCGGCGGTTTCCGTGTGCGACTCGACCTCGGTCTCGAACCGCTGTCCTCCGTGGTATCCCTGCCAGAAGTTCGAGAAGTATGGGGCTGACTTCCAGTATTCGATCATCCCCCTGCTGTCGAGCGCATCGGCGGCACGATCTAACGCCACATATCCGATGAGGTCGTCGTCGGTGACGGTGGCTGGTCCATCGTCTATCTCGGTGAGCATTCCGCTGCGGTCCTCGGTGGCGGCGAGTCGTTCGGTGCGGCACATCACTTGACTCAGTGCTCCCTCGACTCTCTTCTTGACCAACCTCAGGTCCACGGTGTTGGCGGGATCTACGGTGAGCAGACGGTGTCGGAACTCATTGAGGTCGGTGGCGAAGGATGCGGTGTCGCCGTCCATGAGGAACTCCGTGGTGCGGATGAAGTCGGAGTAGTGATCATCTTCGACCGACTCCTCTGACAATGTATACATCTTGTATGGGGTAGCTGAGAGCAGCAGCACCCGGGCCCGGCTGTGCTCGTCTGCGTAGTTGAACATGGAATGGGCGAGCTGGGCTGGCCCGGAGTCACCCTCCAAAAGCTCTTTGAATCGTTGGAACTCGTCGAGGATGATGAGGTCTGGCTCCAAGGCGCTGATGGAGGTCTCGGCTAACAGACTGCGCAGCCTCCCCACGAACAGGTTCCGTTTGTGCACGTCGTTCCAGATCCGGTGGGAGCGGTCGTGAGCCCACTCTGTCGCCAGCCGCTCAAACTGGCCGCGGAGGGTTTCCTTACCCGACTCAGCCGCTACCCGGTCGTGTTGCTCGAGTGCCCCGAAGAAGCGGTCCCGAAGGCCACGGTCAATACCCCGGGGCGTTTGGCGATGCTCTTCGAGGCGCCTTTCCCGGTCGTCGAAGCTCGCCACCCTGCCCTGGAAGACACGCTTCGGGCCCTTCTTCGTCGCTACCAGTGGTCCCCAGGCCTTCTTGAGGAGCCAGTAAAGGTGGATGCGTTCCTCCGCGGTGCCCTCGTTGCTTCTCAGGTTGAACGAGGTCTGTGGGGTGAACGAAACGAAGTTCAGCCGGTTGCGAGGCTGTTGCGAAATGCTCGCGATCGCGAGCGCGGACTGTGAGAATGGGGGGTATGGCTAAAGGATATGTTCCCGTGAATCGTGATCAGCCGTTCT
>WHTL01000048.1 GCA_009377735.1 Acidimicrobiia bacterium | reverse complement strand
TGGACGGAACGGTCACGCTTCCCGGGCTCGACGACCGGGTCGAGATCATCAGGGATACCGAAGGTGTCCCTCACATCTACGCCTCCACCACCCACGACCTCTTCTTCGCCCAGGGATACACCCATGCTCAAGACCGCTTCTTCCAGATGGACTTCTGGCGTCATCTCGGTGCCGGCCGACTGTCGGAGATGTTCGGAGAGTCCCAGGTCGAATCCGACATGTTCCTCCGCACCTTTGGTTGGGAGAGGATCGCCCGACGGGAATACGAGAACCTGCCACAGGAGATGAGGGCGCCGCTCAATGCATACGCCAATGGCGTGAACGCCTATCTCGCCGAGGAGAGTCCTGGGGGCATCTCCCTCGAGTACACCATCTTGGGTCTGCAGAACCCCGACTACGAGATGGCTGAGTGGACACCGATCCACACCCTGACCTGGGCGAAGGTGATGGCCTGGGACCTCGGTTCCAACATGGAGGAGGAGATCGATCGGGCGCGCATCGCCGGGATCACAAATGTGGAGCGTGCCGATCAGCTCTATCCACCCTATCCCGACCGTTTCCCGGTCATACTCGAGGGAGGCGACGCATCCACCTCTGACGACGGTGCCGACGGGGAGCTACTCGCCGTCGCCGAGCCCGTCCTCGATGACGTCGCGGAGGTGGTCGAAGGTGTCCCCACCGTGTTCGGCCATGGTGCGGGAATCGGGTCGAACTCATGGGTCTTGTCCGGAGATCGAACGACCACAGGCGCTCCACTTCTCGCCAACGACACCCATCTGGGAATCCAAATGCCCTCGATCTGGTATCAGGTTGGGCTTCACTGTCTGCCCCGAAATCCACAGTGTCCCTACAACGTGGCCGGCTTCACCTTCCCTGGTGCGCCCGGGGTGATCATCGGACACAACGACCGGATCACCTGGGGTGTCACCACCCTCTCCGTCGACACCCAGGACCTCTTCATCGAGGAGCTCGACTCTCAGGGGAGGATTCGACTCGGGGACGAATGGGTGCAGCCCAAATCGAGGATGGAGACCATCGAGGTCGCCAACGGCGAACCGGTCGAGTTCGAAGTGAGGACCACCCGACATGGCCCCATTATTTCCGACTCGTACGGCGCCCTGGATGACATCGATGAGAACGGTGCCGTCAACCTTCCGGAGAGGTATGCCGTGTCGCTCAAATGGCAGGCCCTGGAGCCGTCGACGGTGTTCCAGTCGATTCTCGCCATCAATCGGGCCGGCAACTGGGACCAGTTTCGACGTGCGGTTTCCCTGTTCGACATCGCGGCACAGAACTTCGTGTACGCCGACGTCGACGGCCACATCGGGTACGTCGCCAGCGGAGAGACACCGGTGAGGGAGGGTTTTGACGGGAGATACCCGGTGGCGGGCTGGGATCCGGCGAACCGATGGACGGACGTGATACCACCGGCCGACCTACCCTCGATTCTCGACCCTCCCTCCGGCTACATCGTGACCGCCAACCAACCGGTCAATGCCCCCAATGCCGAGCCAAGCTTCGGTGCGGACTCCGCTTCGGGCCATAGGGCAAAACGCATCATCGACCTCATCGAGGAAAAGCCGCGTCACGGGTTGGCGTCGATGACGTCGATACAGCTCGACACCATTGATCTCGGAGCAGATCCCATCGTGCGGGCGGTGGTCGCGGTCCAAGCGGACAATCAGGACTCCTTCCGTGTCCAAGAGGTCCTCGTCGGTTGGGGCAACGCCGAGCCCGGATTCGCCATGGATGCAGACAGTGCGGGTGCAGCCGCCTATGCGGTGCTCTACCGAAACCTCCTGGAGAACACGTTCGACGAGCTGGTGACCAACGCCAGATTACGAGCCGAGGGAGACGAGGGCTTTTACGGGAACTTCGCTGGGGGGAGGTGGTGGACTGTATTAGCCCAACTGTTCGAGCGACCCCGCGACCCATGGTGGGACCTTGCCGGAACCGAGCAGGTGGAAACCCGGGACCACATAATTCGGCAATCGCTCAACGACGCCGCTGCCGAACTGGCCGAGACCTTGGGGGACGATCCGGGGGGATGGCGGTGGGGTGATCTCCATATCGCACAGTTCACCCATCAGAGCCTGGGTAGCTCGGGTATCCCGCCAATCGAGGCGCTGTTCAACCGAACCGCGCCACATGACGTCTCCGGTGGTGGATCCATCGTCAACGCCACCACGTGGAACCCGGCCCAGGGTTATCAGGTGGCTGCCCTTCCCTCCCAACGGATGGTCACCGACCCCTCGGCATGGGGCGAGTCCACGGCGATCCACACGACTGGACAGTCGGGCCACGCCTTCGGGTCCAGGTATGGGGACATGCTCGAGGACTGGACGACTGGCAACACCAGACCGATGCGATGGAGCCGGAACCAAGTGGCAGCGGGATCCGATGCCGTCCTCATCCTTCAACCGGGCGCGAACGCGCCCGACCAATAGGGCGCGGATGCGATGCTCTGGGCTATCCTCGGCCAACCCATGGAAGCCCAACCCCCTAGGACGACCTGAATGACGGACGAGACGACCTTTCTCACCCCGGCTGCCTTCCGCAAGCTGACCGAAGAGCTGGAGCAGCTCACCACCGAGGGTCGCGAGGAGATCGAAGAACGGATCGCCGAAGCGCGCTCTCACGGCGACCTCAAGGAGAACGCCGAGTACGACGCCGCCAAGAATGCCCAGGGCATGATGGAGGCCAGGATCCGCCAGGTCACCCATCTTCTGGAGAATGCCGAGGTACGAAAGGTCGAGGACACGGGTCGGGTCGAGGTTGGTTCCGTGGTCACGGTGATCGATGCCGACGGCGACGAGGTCGAGTACCTGGTCGCACCCAAGGAGAACAAGGTCCCTGGTATTGCCCTGGCGTCGCCCACCAGTCCATTGGGTGAAGCCCTTCTCGGTGCAAGTGTCGACGATGATGTGAGCTTTGATGCACCAGCGGGGACGTTCACCGTGCGGGTCGTGTCCGTTCGACCGTTCGAGGACTAGGACCAAGCGGTCCTGAGTCAACCCACCAACCGTCATATGACGAGTGATGGTCGAGTCAGGCCGTATCATCGCCATTGTCCCATTTTGAGGATCCATGCGATTCCGGCTTCGTAGCCCACGACGACTAGCTCAAGTCTTGCTCGCGGCCGCACGGCGCGATCGTGACGAGGTCGAGAAGTATCTCGACGACCGACCCGAGGAATGGGAAGCGCTGGTCGTCGCCACCCCCAGCGACGCGGCCGATGTTCTCGAGGAGCTCTATCCCGACGCCGCAGCCGATCTCATCGGCGACCTCGACCCCTCCGACGCTGCCGACCTCTTCGAAGAGATCTCACCTGAGCTCGCCGCCGAGCTCCTCACCAGTCTCGACCCGACTCTGGCTGGTTCCATCCTCTCCGAGACGGTCCCCGACCACGCCGCCGACCTCATAGGCGAACTGGACGACGGCACCGCCACGGTCCTGTTGGCGAAGATGTCACCGGAGGCAGCCGCCGCGGCCCGCGAGCTGCTCATCTACCCCGCCGACAGCGCCGGTGGTCTCATGACCCGCGACATCGCGGTGCTTCCGTTGGGGCTTGTCGCTGGGGAGGCCACAGAGAGGATCCGCCAGTTGCGGGAACAGTACGAAGACCTCTCCTATGTCTATGTAGCCGATAGCGATGGGCGCCTGGTCGGTGTGGTGTCGTTCCGTGACCTTGTATTCGCACGACCCGGTGACCCTCTCGACGGGTTCATGGTCTCTGAGCCGGTCTCTGTGACCACCTTCACCGACCGTGAGGAGGTCGCCGAGTTGGCCCAGCGCTACCATCTCCGTGGGATTCCGGTGACCGACGGCTCGGGCATACTCCTTGGAATGGTGACGACTGACTCCGTTCTCGAAACAATCTTTGAGGAGGCATCGGAGGACTTCGCCGCCTCGGTCGGTGCGGGTATCGAGGAGACCGTCTACAGCCCGATGCGGCGGGCCGTGAGGGGACGAACCCCCTGGCTTATCGTCAACCTCGTCCTCTCGCTCTTCATCGCCTTCATCGTGGAGCGGCAGACGGGTGTCATATCCTCCGAGCCCGTTCTCGCTGCCTTGATGCCGGTAATCGCCCTACTCGGCGGGAACGGGGGGGCGCAGTCCCTCGCCGTCGTGATCCGAAGTCTCGCTGCCGACGACATCCCAGGCTCGCGTGTCCTATCCATCATCACCCGACAGATGGGCGTCGGGCTACTCATCGGTTTGACTCTCGCCGTCCTTACGGCGGGTGCAACGGCCATCCTCATCACTAGCAATGTGTTCCAGTCCTCAGCCGAGGCATCGAGGGTCGCCGCCGTGGTGGGTTTGGCGACTCTGGTCAACCTCACCTGGGGCAGTCTTGCCGGGACCGGCATCCCACTCGCTCTCCGTCGAATCGGTCTTGACCCGGCGGTAGCTTCGTCGATCTTCCTCACGCTCACCACCGATGCCCTCGGGTTCGGTGGATTCCTCCTCGTCGCCTCCATATTCCTGGTGTAGTGTCCAAATTCCACCTCTGACCTCTAGTTGACGTTGAAGGTTCCGTCGGCATCATCATCGGGATGGTGTATCAGCAGTGACAGTGAGTCCTTCCTCTTAGTGTGGATCGCAGTCGGAGAGGGTTTTCGCCTTCGCTCAAAGTTCCGGCCGGGTCTACACTACGTGGCCGTGGCCATCTGCTGTGATGGCTCGCTGCGGCGGCGCCAAGACGGGCGCCGCTTCAAGCGTGTGCTGACCAGGAAGCATCATTTGAACAGGGGAATATCCAGCTCAGAGATCTCGACCACCCTGAGAAGGGCGGTCGCTGCCCTCACCGCCCTACTGGTGGCGGTGGGGATGTTTGTGATCCCGACCCTTGACGCCTCGGCCGCACTCGACTCGGCCAGCTCCTCCTCGGGCTCTAATGCCGATGCCTCCAACGACGACTGCGACCCGACAGACACCACCGTACCCACGACCACCGAGGCAACCTCCACAACGACTACCACAACCACCACACCGGAAGTCGATGTCACCGTTCCCGCCACCCGCGAACCGTGTGAGACCACGACCACGACCACGACCACGACCACGACGAGCACCACTACTGCCACCAGCACCACGACCGCTCCCACCACAACCAAAGCCACCACAACCACCAAGCCGGGGTCGACCACGACCACAACCCAACCCGACGCTCCCACCACCACGACCACCAAACCGAGCTCGACGACGACCACCACGGCTCCCCCCTCAACCACAACTACAACCCTGGCCCCGCCACCATCCACGCTGCCCGATGGAAACGACGCAGAGAGACCCATCGAGGGCCCGGGCGGCGATAAAGACGATGGCGACGACGACGCCAAGGAGCCGGAGAAGGACGACGCCGACAGGGACGATTCCGACAAGCTCAACGACGACACCAACAAGGACGACAACCGCGACAACGACGACGGTGACGACACGGGCGGTCATGAGGATTGGGACAACGACGATCGCGACAGCAAGTTCGGTGACGACGGCGAGGAAGTCGACGGCTTCGTCTACGACATGCTCTGGCCAGTCCTCGGAGGCGGCTACATCGGGTCACCATTTGGAGCTCCCCGCGATGGCGGTGCCAGAAGTCACATGGGCAACGACCTCATGGCCGACAAGCTGCAGCCGGTTGTCGCCGTCGCCGATGGCGTGGTGTTCCGGGCAGCGACCGACTCCGGGATCTCGGGGACGATCGTGGGCGTGCGCCACGATGACGGCTGGTCGTCCTACTACATCCACCTCAACAACGACCGCTACAACACCGATGACGGGCGCGGGGTCGGGATTAGACCAGGGATAGAGGTGGGAACAAGGGTGGAGGCCGGGGAGCTCATCGGTTGGAACGGCGACTCCGGCAACGCCGAGGGCACGGTGCCACACGTCCATTTCGAACTCCACACCCCCTCGGGACAGGCCATCGACCCCGAGGCGAGCCTCCGTGCTGCACTCAGGAAGGCCGAGTGGCCCAATCTCCCTAGGGGTGCAAAGTCCTTCGACGGTGCCTACTGGGACGACGACGGCTCACCTGTTGAGAGCCTGGTGGACACCCTCGTAGCGAATCATGGGACAGTGCTCGGCTGCGGTAAAGGTGGATTCACCCTCTGCGCTCAGGCCGAGGTCACCAGCGACGACCTTCGCGGTCTCCTTAAGCGTCTCAATCCCCCAATCGGAACGGTCTTGGCCGACCTCGACCAGAGCACTCTGTTCCAGAGTGCCAGCACCGAGAGCGCTGCCGGTCTGAGCGCATCGATCGGTTCCATCCAGGTGCCCGAGGTGGTGACCGAGGCAGATATCGCCCGTGTTGCTGCGGCCGAGAGCGACTTCGATCGGACCCGCATCGCCTCTCTCTACGCAACAACCAACAGCACCAAGACGGCGCTCGCCTCCCCGCCCCGAGGAGTAGAGACCTATGCGGCCGGCGAGGCCCTGGACATACTCCAGCGCGACGGAGTGCTGGGAGAGTGCATCGAATCACTCGACGACACGAAACCAGTCAACCGTGCCGATGCCATCAGCCTCATCGCCCAAACCAGCAATCAGCTTCCTGGCCCATGTGGTGGGCCGTCCGATGATGGAGGAGCCATCATCCCACCTGGTCCTGCGGTGGAGCGGTGGCGGCCCCTTGTCGAGGAGTACTTCCCCAAGAAGCGGGTCGAGGAGGCCATGCGAGTCCTCGCCTGTGAGTCACGTGGAAATCCGAACGCGGTGAACCCCACCTCCGACGCCACGGGTCTCTTCCAGTTCATTCCCACCACATGGATGTGGGCGAGCGCCGCCGCTGGATACGGCGGATACGACCGAACCCACCCGGAAGCCAACGTCGCCAGCGCCGCCTGGCTCACCTCACGTGACGAAGCCCGTGGAGTCGACGCCTGGTCCGCCTGGGAGTGCAAGCCCTAACACGTCAGGGGGACTCCGTCCCCCAGACCCCCTACGGCTGCCTCAACCTTCACTCCTCGCGTGGCTGCGGCCGTCCTACCTCAACTCCGCGTAACCCTGTCTGTCTGTCGCCCTGTGGGATCGTCGGGTTCGGTGTGGTCGCACTCGAGGTCTCCGTAGGCACATGGTGGGCAGTGGTTGAGATGTCGCGGGTCAGGCTTGGGTGAGATCCACCGGCCCTGATACTGGTCGAGGCCAACTTTCGAAAACGGTTCGACGCGATCGCGGAAACAGTCTCACCTGGCCCCGAGAACTCCCAACCGCATTGTCCGCGTGATCGTTGCGACACAGAGAGGCGGTACGCGCCCTCCGGGTCACTCGGGTTTGGGGTGAAGTGGTTCGGGGAGGAATACGGCTCCAGGGCCACGGCTGGCCTGCACATCGCCCGGGTTGCTCATCTGGCATCGCTGCAGACTGAGACAGCCACATCCGATGCAGCTGTCGAGCCCGTCCCGTAGCTTCTCCAAAGCCGAAATCTCCGAGTCCAACCTGGAGCGCCACGATCTTGAGATCCGAGTCCAATCGGCCCTGGTCGGGGTACGACCGGAAGGCAGGAGTGAGAATGCATCGGCTATCTCGTCGAGAGTGAGACCGACGTGGCGGGCGGCTGCAATGAAAGCGAGCCGCCTGAGAACACTCCGCTCATAGCGACGCTGGCCACCATCGGTTCGGGTGGCATCGATCAGACCACGGTCTTCGTAGTACCTGAGGGCAGAGGGCGCGAAACCGCTCCGTTCCGCCGCTTGTCCAACCGTCAGGGATTCGATCATATCGTCTCCGTTTCTGCTGATCTCGAAAAAGGTCTTGACTTAAAGTTAACTTCAAGTTGTAGGTTGGGCAAGACACGCTTTCAAAAGGAGCAAGAATGCCCACTGCCATAGTGACCGGAGCATCGAAGGGACTCGGAAGAGCTCTCGCCAACGGCCTCGCCGAACAGGGCTGGAAATTGGTCATCGACGCTCGAAGTGCAAAGGATCTCGAGGAGACCGCCGCCCATCTGTCGAATCAGACCTCCGTTGTCGCGGTGCGGGGCGATGTATCAGATCCGAATCATCATTTTGAGCTTGTGGAAGCTGTCGACTCCCTGGATGGCTCCGTTGACCTCCTCGTCAATAATGCCAGCACTCTCGGTACCACCCCGCTCCCCCAGTTGTCCGAATTGGATGCCGAGGCATTCTCCCGCGTGTTGGAGACCAACCTGGTGGCCCCGCTCCGACTGTTCCAGACGGTGGCGGGTCGGATGGCGCTGGGCGGGGTCGTAATCAACATCAGCTCCGACGCCGCTGTTGAGGCATATCCAGGTTGGGGCGCGTATGGCGCGAGCAAGGCAGGCCTCGATCAACTCAGTGCGGTCTTGGCAGCGGAGAACCCCGATCTCCACGTCTACGCCTTCGATCCGGGCGATATGCGTACGGATATGCACCAGGCTGCCTTTCCGTATGAGGACATCTCGGACAGACCCGAGCCGGAGTCGGTGGTGCCCGCGTTGTTGGAGATCATTACGGAGCGACCACCCAGCGGACGTATACGAGCCGACCAGATTGCTGCTCCGGCATGACGTTCGTCACCTTTGCGGTACCAACCGAGCAGGCCGCCAGTGGGCCACCCGAGACCAGGGGCTTGGAACGTGACCAGGTGCGCCTGATGGTGGCGACCCTAGACGGGATCACGCACTCTAGATTCGACCATTTGGGCGAACACCTCGTGCCTGGGGACCTCGTGGTGGTCAACACCAGCGCCACCCTCCCCGCCGCGGTCGACGCCACCTGGAGAGGGCGGGACGTGGTAGCTCACTTCTCCACCCGACTCGATCCAACCACATGAGTCATCGAGCTGAGACAGACCGATGGCGCAGGCCCTATCCTCGGTGCCAATCCGGGTGACACCGTGGAGTTCGACGGCGGCAGAGGTGTGGGAACCCTACGGTTTGCTGCCACCACGGCCCGCGGCGGTGAGGGAGTGCGACTCTGGCGCACTGATCTGTACCTTCCGAGCAGAGTCGAGACGTTTCTCGCCGAACACGGGCGACCCATTCGTTACAACTACCTAAGTCGCCGCTGGCCATTGGAGTCCTATCAGACGATCTTCTCGCGGGAGGACGATCCCTCCGGAGCGAGTGCGGAAATGCCCAGTGCCAGCCGGCCCTTCACCACCAAGCTGGTCACAAGCCTGGTAACGCTTGGAATCCGAGTCGCACATATCGTGCTCCACGCCGGTGTCTCCTCCCTCGAGCACGACGAGCCACCCCAACCCGAGCCCTATATCGTTCCCGCGAGAACGGCAAAGGAGGTGACCGCCACGCAGAGACGGGGAGGCCGCGTCGTGGCGGTAGGAACAACGGTGACGAGAGCATTGGAGACAGTGGCGACACCCAACGGGTCGGTTACCCCGGGTCGAGGATGGACCGAACTAGTGCTCGGTCCCGATCGGCCCAGCCGAGTGGTGGACGGTCTGATCACCGGCTGGCATCCCCCACAGGCCTCTCATCTCCTGCTACTCGAGGCCGTGGCAGGTCCGGAGCTGGTCGATGCCGCATATCGAAGTGCCCTCGACAACGGATACCTGTGGCACGAGTTCGGGGACACCGGCTTGTTCTTGCCGTAAGGCTGTCTTGTCTGGGGAGAGACCCCCAACGGCTGCCTCACCTTCTCCATCCGCGTGTCGGGGCCGTCCGACCTCACCCCCGCGTGGAGATGTCTGTCTATCGCGGACGGGGTGATCGTCGGGTTCGGTGTGATTTTGGACTGATGTCCCACATGGATGCGGGTTTCGTCGTATGCCGAGCGGTCCCGCAGGGCGTTATCTCGGTCGACTATGTCCTGAATAGGATTCTCGTATCAAAAGGAGTCGAAGCCTCTCTCTAAAAATAGAAGCGATAGGTGAGGACGGTCACCAATGCGACCAACGAAGAGGGTTTGGGCAGTATCTGTGATGGCGGCGGTGGTGTGCCTCCTGACCGCCGTAGCGAGTGCCGCGGAAGGTGACACGACCCGGGAGAGCATCTCCAGCGCGCGCCAATCAGGTCGCGTCAAGGGCCACAGCCTTGACAGATCCTTGACCAACACCTATGTTGGAGCTGTGGCAAAAATCACGGGGAAATTTCAGGTCACACTCCCCAAGCGACTCGCCGAAGAGTACGAGCTTGCGATCGGTGATGAGATCGAGTTCGTCGCAGCTGGTGATTCCATCTCGATCATCCCGTCGCGGATTGCTGTTGGAGAGCCCACCAAGGAGGAGCGGATCCACCAGTTCGACGAGGCTACGCAGAGACAGAGGATCCGGGAGAAATCTCGATCGTTCGCACCTGCGGACGATCGGGGCTGGAGCCGAGAGGATCTGTACACCCGTGGCCGGGCTCGTTGATACCAACATCCTCATCTATCGATTCGACCCTAGGTTCCCCGAGAAGCAGACTCGGGCGGATGAGTTGCTTCGTGAGGGCATCATGGATGAGACCATCGTGGTGCCCCACCAGGCCATCATCGAATTTGTGGCCGCCGCTACTAAGCCGATCGCCGGGGGCGGACAACTATTGAGCGTCGAGGAGGCTCTGCGCGAGGCTGAAGATTTGATGAACCAGTTTCGGGTGGTTTATCCGACCGAAGGCACGGTGAGAGCTGCCTTTCTCGGTGTGATGCTCTACCAGTTGTCCTGGTTTGATGCTCATCTTTGGGCGTACGCCGACGAACGTGGCCTCGACACGCTCTGGACGGAGGATTTCCAGCATGGACGACGGTATGGGGGGGTGAGGACGATCGACCCCTTCCAGACATCACCCGACCATTGAAGGGAATGCCCCGCTCATCAACTAGGGATCGTGGCATTGACCAAATACCGTGAGAAGGTCTCGCCGCCAAACCCTGCTGCAGGTTGTCACTGCAGGTGGTGATGTCTACCCGCTCTTGCCAGTTTCTGCCGTGAGTGCGCGGTGCTTGGGAAAGGGATAACGATGCGGAAAGTTGGATTGTCGTTTTTGGTGAGTGCGCTGGTGATGTCGGTCAGGGTTCGTCAGACACTTCTGTGTTGCAGGCCCTGAATCTGCGCGCCCGCAGGCTCGGTGAACCCTCAGCGGTCGCACAGGGCGTTGGTCAGCAGCTCGGAGACGGCCTCGTTCTGCGCCATGTCGTGTTCGGGGTTGGCAGAGATGCTTGAGATCGAGACCACGACCCCGCGCTCGTTGGTAAATCCCTCGTAGCTCAGGTAGGCCGGCACTGCGCCGCCGTGGCGCCAGTAGCCGTCCCCGCAGGGCAGGGGGCTCCAGCCCAGCCCCAGCCCGTAGCGACCCGACCCCTGCGAGGGCACCGTCGTCTGCATCTCGGCGAGCAGGAACGGTGCGAGCAGAGACGGCCCCGAGTCCACACCCAGCAGTGCCTCGAAGAAGCGTGTGAGGTCCTGGGTGGTGCTAATAATCGCGCCGCCGGACCCGCCCAGACTCACGTCCATCACGGTGACATCCACCATCGGGCCGCCCGGGGTGAACTGGTAGTAGCTCTTGGCGTGCGGGTCGGGCAGCTCCGGGCCATCGGGAATGCTGGTGTGCTCCAATCCGAGCGGCTCGATGATGCGGACGGTGACCTCCTCGGCCCAGGGCCGGCCGCTGACCTCCTCGATCAGCATCCCGAGGATTAGGTAGTTGGTGTTGGTGTAGGAGTGCCTGGTGCCCGGCTCCGACTTGGGCGGGTAGTGCATGGCGAGGGCGACCAGGTCGGCCAGCTCGTAGCGGTCCCTCCGGTGCCGTAGGTACGCCTCCTCGGTGCGCCAAGGGTCGATAGCGTCGGTGTTCAGGGAATCGTCGATCCCGCTGGTGTGCTGCAGCAGGTCGCGGACGGTGATCGTATCCTCGTCGTAGCCCTCCCCGTCTACTACGCCCGGGAGGTGCTTACCCACCGCGTCGTCCAGAGACAGGGCACCCTCGCCGACGAGCTGGAGGACCACCGTGGCGGTGAACGGTTTCGTATTGCTGGCGATGCGGTAAAAGCCGTCCGCGGGCACCGGCTCGCGGGTAGCCAGGTCGGCAACACCGCCCGTCGCTACTAGAACCTCATCCTCCTCGATGGTCACGCGGGCCTGCACGCCGACCGCGCCAGCGTCACGGATCGCCTCCACGTCCCGCTGCAAGTCCACCTGACTATACCCGCGGGTAACCGAGCTCAACCCACCCGCGGCCGAGCACCCGGCGACGCCCAGAACCGTCACGGCAGCTACCACCGCTGTGAACGCAGTGCGCCCAGGTGTCATCGCCTGCGCATCACTCAAGCACCTGCCGGGCGAGCGGGGATGGCTGGCGTCCGGCCAGCAGCCAGCCGGAGCCGGTGGCGACCAGGGGCACCCCGGCGGCGATGACAAGCAGGGATGCGACGGGCACAGGCATGAGCGTGTCGAGTCGGGTGACCTGCGCTGCGGCCAGCCCGACGTACGCGCCGGCTGTGCCAAGCAGCACCCCGAGCACGGCGAGCCCACCGGCGGTCGTGGCGGTGAGGGTGCGCCGGATGGTGCGAGTGGCCCCGACTGCTGCGAGCGTGCGGAGATCGCGATCGGCTTCCCCACGGATCAGCCCCACAGTCATTGTCAGCACCACCAGCACCACCAGGGTTCCCACCGCCATTGCCCCGAGGCGCAGGGATCTCAAGGCGGCAACGTCGATAGCCACGTCGCTGCCCTCCACCCACAGACCGGCCTTCTCGGCCTCCTCGCGGGCCGCGGCTACCTGCTCGCTGCTGAATGGGCTGCCGGCCTCAATGAACCATCCGGCTTGGGCCGGCTCAAAGCCCCACCGGCGCAGGCCATCAACGGTGATGAACGAGGTCGGGGCGGAGGGGTAGGCGGGCACGTCGAGCCGCTCCACGTTGCTGACCGGCTCTTCCCTGATCTGGTGCCGGAGACCGACCGGGCCCTCCCGAACGGTGATGATGTCGGTGGCCGGATCGGGATCGAGCCCGTAGTGCTCAAGGATCTCGGGCGTCGCGACGAATAGCGACCCAGGATTGGCGGTCTGTTCGCCGTCGCCAATCAGGACCACGTCCTTCCAGGCGTATCGCATGCCGTCGCGGCCGGGCTGCGGCTCCTGGTCGGGGTCCACGGCATGGTACAGCGGGAGTACCGGCGGATCGTCAAGGAGGCCCGCGATCCGTTCGACGCCACCCTGCCGGCCCTCCATGTCGGCGGCGCTCCCGACAGTGACCAGCTCCCTGACGCGGCCGCCCTCCCTCGTGACCAGGAGCTGGCTCTGGGACAGGTTGCGGATCACGTCGCTGGACTCGGCCGCGGTTGTGGTGACGATGACGGTCACCGCGATACCGACGATCAGGCTGATCGCGGCCAGCGCCGCCGCCGACCGGGCCTGGTAGCGGGCCAGATCCCGCAACGCCAGCCGGAAGGCGACCGGCAGCCGCGCCGCGACTACCCCCACCACCCGGACCGCGAGCGGGGTGACGAACAGGACTCCGATGATGGTAGCCACCGCGCCAAGGCCGATCAGCGCTCCCTTCGCCCAACCGTCCAGGTAGATGTCGGCGGCTGCCAGGCAACCGACGCCGGTGGTCAGGAACAGCCCGGCGAGCGCCACCGACCCGCGCACTGGCCTGGGCGAGGACGGCCGCCCGGACAAGGCGCGGGTGATCGGGATGTGGGCCACTGCCCGGGCCGGCCACCATGCCGCTGTGGTGCCTGCGATCACCGCCAGCAGCATGCTGACCCCGATAAGCCACCACGGCAGCACGTCGAATCGGTTGATCCGAGCCCCCACGGCTTCCTCGAGGAGCGGCACGAGAGCGATCCATCCCAGTACACCGATAACAGCCCCGGCCGTCGCCGCGACGACCCCGACGGCCGCACCGTTGGTCAGCACGACCAGGCGCAGGTGCTGGTTGGTTGCTCCGACCGCGGCGAGCATCCCGAGCTGCCGTCGGCGGCGCTGGGCGCTGACATGGAACCCGGCCGCGGCGACCAGGCCGATGAGGACCATGGCGACCATGGTGATCGGGATCGTCATCGCCGCGGCGAGGACCGGACTGAGCCCCCCTCTCTCGCTGTAATCCCACCCGTGCTGGTGGCGGGCCGCGAATGAATCCAACTGCTCAGGGCTCCCACGGACCAGGACTGTCACCGTCTGGGGAGGGTCGGCGTGCGCAGCGGACTGGAGAGCGAAGTCGTCGTCGAGGTCGTTGGGGTTCTCGACCAAACCGACGACGGTCCGCTCGGCGCCGCCGAGGGTGAACGAGTCGTCGAGACCGACGCCGAAGGTTCTCGCGACCGACTCGGTGACGGCGACCTCTCCGGCGCCGGTCGGGTACCGGCCCGACAGCAGTGCGAGCATCGGGCCGCCAAAGACGCCCGACGGATCCTGCGCTCGGAGCTCGACAGTAGTAGGAGAACCCGGGACACCTACCGACCGTCGATTGATCACGTCGACGGTGCCGAACGACTCCTCGAGTGCGGCGATGCGCGCGTCCAACTGCGGGTCGAGACCTCTGAGCTCGAACGCCTCGTTGGTGGCCCCGAACTCGGCGGCGATCGGGACCGGGCTCAGCGTATAGGCCGCCGAGGCGCCGAGAATCGCCGCGGTGACCGCAACAGTAAGGAGCGTGATCAGTAGGACCTCTTGGCGCCACTCGCGTCGGAAGAGCCGCCACGCCCAGCGCCCCACCGCGCGCCGTGCCGCCAGCCCGCCGTCCTGGCTGCTCACTGTCGCTGCCCGGGGGACAACAGCGACTCCGGGCCGGACGGCGGAGTGGTCTGATCGACCATCCGGCCGTCACGAAGGAACACCACCCGGTCGGCCCAGGACGCCAACTTGGCGTCATGGGTGACCAGGATCCCGACCACGCCCCGCTCGCACGTCTTACGCAGCAGCCGCATCACCGCCTCACCGTTGACCGAATCCAACGCGCCGGTCGGCTCGTCGGCAAGGAGCGCCCGCCTGTCCCCGACGACCGCCCGTGCGATCGCGACCCGCTGCCGCTCGCCCGCGGACAGGTCGTCGGGAAAGCTGGACGCCCGGTCGGCCAGGCCGAGCTCTGTCATGAGCGTTGCCGCCGCGGCGCGGGCGGCGTCCACCCCCATGCCGTCTAGCTCAAGGGGGAGCGCGACATTCTCCGCCGCCGTCAGCCCGGGAAGCAGGTTGAGATCCTAGAAGACGTAACCGATGAGCTGTCGTCTGAGCCTGGCAAGCTCGGTGGCGGACCTGCCCGCCAACTCCTCGCCGTCCACGAGCACCTCGCCGCTGGTTGGGGACTCCAGGCTGCCGGCGATCGCCAACAGCGTGCTCTTGCCCGAGCCGCTGGGACCCATCACCGCCACGAGCTCGCCGGCGGCCACCGACAGGTCCACCGCACGCAACGCTTGCACCTGCGTCCGGCCCGACCCGTAGGTCTTGGACACCTGGCGCAGCTCGATGACCGCGGTCATCGCCGTGCCTCCACTTCGTGTGTGGGGCTGGCCGACGCCGCGACACCCCCGGTATCCGCCGGGGCCGTGCGGTCCCCGGCGGGGGACGGTCGGCCCGCCAGCCGGGCGTCGGCGTCGTCCAGCCATCGCACCATCCCTTCCAACCGGAACAGCTCTGCGTCCACGACCAGCGCCAGTGCGACGTCGTCGGCATGTGCTTGAGCCTTCACGTGGGTGAACTCCTGCATCCGCTCGACCAGTTGCCTGCGGTGGACCTGGAGCAGGTCGTGCACATCCACGCCGGGCATGTGGGTCGCGACCATCACCTTGATGACCAGCTCGTTGCGTGGTGGCGGGGCATCATCCGGCGGAGTCCGCAGCCAGGAGGTGAGCTCGGTGGTGCCGGAGTCGGTGAGCCTGAAGAGATTCTGAACGTTGCCACCCTCCGTGCCGTCGGACTCCACCAGCCCGGCGCGCTGCAGGCGCTGTAGCGTCGTGTAGACCTGTCCTACGT
>WHTL01000406.1 GCA_009377735.1 Acidimicrobiia bacterium | reverse complement strand
GATCCACGTGATCGAGTACGGGATCGTCACCCAGATGGGGACGGCCGATGACATCCGCCTTCGTCCCCGCACCAGCTACGCCGCCGACCTCGCCGGTTCCAACCTGATAATGGGCCGGGCCGTCGCTGGTGAGGTCGACACCGGTACCCACGTGTTGACCATCGCCGATTCCGGGGTCGCCGGTGACGTTCTGGCCACCATCCACCCCACCGCCATCTCCGTTCATCGTGTCCCACCGGAGGGGAGTCAACGCAACATCTGGGAGACCACAGTGGACCTGATCGAAGACCTCGGTGAGCGGGTTCGTCTTCGCACCGGCCACCCCCTGCCCCTCACCGTCGAGATCACCAAGGCCGCCACCACCGGTCTCGGGTTGGGTCCGGGGGAGCGGATCTGGGTGGCGGTCAAGGCCACAGAGATCGGTGTCGACCCAAGCTGACGATCAGCCTTTCTGCCGGTCATGGGTGGTGGGAGACCCGTTCAGGGAACGTTTGTGGTGGTGAGGACGTTACAACGATGAGTTCTCAGGTCGGGGAACGTCCAATCACGAACGACCACAAGCTGCGGAGAAGAATGACCTTGTCAATCGATAGTCCCCGGGCGGGAAGAAGGGAATGGGTCGGGCTCGGTGTTCTTGCCTTGGCCTGTCTGCTCTACTCCATGGATCTCACCGTTCTCCATCTAGCAGTGCCCAGTCTGAGTGCCACGTTGCAACCCACCAGTGCCCAATTGCTATGGATCATCGACATCTACGGATTTCTGGTGGCCGGTTCTCTGATAACGATGGGAACGATCGGCGACCGCATCGGTCGTCGTCGCACCCTGATGATCGGTGCCGGCGCCTTCGGTGCCATCTCCCTGGTTGCCGCCTTCTCGGTGAACGCCGAGATGCTCATCGCAAGCCGGTTCGTCATGGGTATCGCCGGGGCCACACTGGCGCCATCGACCCTCTCGTTGATATTCACCATGTTCCAAGACGCCAAGCAACGTTCCTTAGCCGTAGGCGTATGGATCGCCAGCTTCTCGGCAGGTGGCGCCATCGGCCCCCTCATCGGTGGCGCCTTGCTGGAGTACTTCTGGTGGGGCTCGGTGTTCCTCATCGCCATACCCGTGATGGCCCTCCTCCTGATCCTCGGTCCCCGGGTCCTCCCTGAATACCGTGATCCGGAGGCGGGTCGACTCGACGTGGCCAGCGCTGTCATGTCACTGGTCGCCATCCTCGTCGTGATCTACGGACTCAAGGACATCGCTCAGGACGGCTTCGGTCCGGCGGCGGTGGCTGTCATCGCGACAGGTTTGGGGGTCGGATTCCTTTTCGTTCGTCGTCAGAGAAGGCTGGAGCACCCCCTCATCGACCTGCGTCTCTTCCAGATTCCTGCCTTCAACGCAGCCCTCGCCACCAATGTGCTCACGATTTTTGTCGCCGTCGGCTACTTCCTCTTCATCGCCCAGTATCTTCAGCTGGTTCTCGAGCTGTCGCCCCTGGAAGCTGGTCTCTGGTCATTGCCTTCGGCAGCCGGTTTCATAATCGGCTCCACAACTGCCCCTCGTTTCATCCATCGGATACGACCGGCTCGTCTACTCGGAGTCTCTCTCTCGGCAGCGGCTGTCGGTCTCCTGGCGCTTACCCAGGTGGGCACCGGCTCGGGGCTGGGGGTGATTGTCGTCGCCTCGTTGGTGATCTCACTCGCTCTCGCCCCCGTGTTCATCCTGACCACCGAGTTGATCGTGGGGAGTGCCCCACCGGAGCGGGCCGGAGCGGCATCGGGCATCTCCGAGACCGCTTCGGAGTTCGGTGGAGCCATGGGGATTGCCATCCTGGGCAGCATCGGGACCGCCATTTATCGCGGTCGTGTCGCCAGTGACATCCCCGACGGCATATCATCCGGTGCTAGCGAGGCTGCCCTCGACACCCTGGGTGGGGCCGTGGCCGTGGCTGAGGAGCTGCCAGTCGAAATCGGCACCGCCCTCCTCGCCACTACCCGTGAGGCGTTTGTCTCCGGTCTGCACGTCTCCTCGGTGATCGCTGCCGTGATCGCCCTCGGAGCTGCCGTCTTGGTGATGGTGATGCTGCGGAGCGTCGCTGCCGACGAGAGCGAGCCGCCGCAACCAGAGCCAGATCTGCGACTTGCCGATCCGGGTCTGGCAGAATCGGCCTAGAGGCAACTGACGACCAGTACTCATCCCCTGAGCTAAGGACACCATCTGATAGGCACACTCGGTGGGTCGATCGCCCTCAATGGTGTCTCGCTCCTATCGGCCGACACCCTAACATCAGCCTCCCAAGAGAAAGGTGATGTGATGAGACGCGCTGCCTCGATAGCTTCGGTTCTTCTCGGGGTTCTTCTCGTGATCGGTGGGGTCACTACCTGGTTCGTGGTGAGCACCACCCTGTCCGATCAGCAGATCATCACCGCCGACGACGCCTGTCTCCCCGGACGCACCGTGGCGGACCCTTTCACCGCATACTGTCAGGCCGACGTCATCGAAAAGCACACCCTGGAGTCGACCGGAGGCCTCTACTACGCCGAGCTGGAGAGTGACGATCCCCTCCGCGAGACCGCTCTGACCTCCTCGTTTCTCCAGGCGTCGCTCTTCACCTCGATCCTGGCGTTCGGGGTTGCAGCCATGGCGGCAGGGATGGGGGTTTTGTTCATCCTGATCGGCATGGGCATCCGCGATGTGCAAGCCCGAACGGACCCGGTAGGGGAGTGACTCTTCCACTCGCGATTCTTCCCCCAGGCAGAGGTTGGCCGCCGTCTTGCAATTATCCAGATCGCACACCATATATTAGATAGGATGTAGTAGGCTGCGCTCTAGTCTGAATTGGAGAGGCGTTTGGGTTTTCTCGAGTTGGATCGTGACCAGGATCATTTGGTGACCGAGCAGTATTCGGCTGGTTTGGGGCCGGTGTTGCGGAGTGAGAAGTGTGAGTTCGTGAAGGCACGTTTTCTC
>WHTL01000031.1 GCA_009377735.1 Acidimicrobiia bacterium | reverse complement strand
GATCACCGACCCAACCGCACCAACCGGATCGGTGTCCGTGCGGGGTATCACCAGAGTGGTGGCGGTCTTCGTGCCGTCGAGGACGACAGCCTTAACGGCACTCCCTCCTATGTCGATCCCGATCGAGGCGGTCACTCGACTTCGATCCGCTGAGGTTTTGGTCCTCGATCCTCATCTTCGTCGTCAACGTCTGAAGAGAGCTCCTCGAGTATCACCTCAACGGCCTTCACCCCCTCGATGGCGGCCCGAAGTAGATGGATGCCAGCACGTCGCATCGCCCGCTTCGCAGAGGCTTCGGAAATGTTCATCGTTCCACGACGGTAACCGACAGATGTCCCCCGTCGAGATGTGCCCGACTCACATCACGCTGTCTAAGACTGTCGGGGAGCACCAGGGAACGCCGGTAGGAGCCAATCGAGAGATACAACTCATCGCCGTGTCTCACCACATCGACTTCCTCTTTCCCGACAAAGGGCACGTCCATGGAGAGCACCACGTCCTCCCCTTGGCTGTTGAGCCGGAACGGATCGGAGGCCACCAGATCGTCGAGAGGGTGAACGTCGCCGTACAACTCCTCGGCCATAACCCGGAGAAGGGGGACGCCCACCATCTCCCGGTCGAATAGCCGGAGCCGGAGACGTGTCACGTCGGAGAACGCCTCATCGATGGTCGCCAGGTGGGCCGTTTGGATCTCCCGCCACCGGGCGAAGTAGGCACCATCCACCTCATCGGGATAGATACGGTTGACGATGACCCCGTCGACGCCGTATCCGAAGAGATGGAGATAGGTGTAGGTCCGTCGCGCCTCGTCTATCACCATCTTCTCAGGGTTGATGACGAGTCGGGCCGACGATATCGACGTGTTACCGAGGAGCTCCCGCATTTCCTCGATGCCGCCAAAGAGATCCTGTGCCGCATCGAACATTCGCTCCTCCGGTACGGGTAGGTCCGTGAACCTGTTGAGAACCGGTCGCGCCGCCCTCATGATCTTGCGCTCGGTGGGGAACACACGATCGAAATACCAGGAGAGGACCTCGGGCAGGGAGAGAAGACGAAGGGTCTCCGCGGTTGGGGCGCAATCGACGATCACGGCGTCATAGTCCCCGGATCGCGCCATACGGTTCACCTCCAGAAGGGCAAACAGTTCGTCCATTCCGGGGAACACCAAGAACTCCTCCGCTGTGAGGGAATCCACGCCACCCCAGTCGAACACATCCTTGAGCTGATCGCGGATGGTCCCCCAGGAACGCTCCATCTGCTCATTGGTATCGATCTGCTGTCCGTGAAGTTGTGGCGCCACCTCCACCGGATCATCACCGAGGGGCACATCAAAGGCGTCGGCCAGGGAATGGGCGGGATCGGTGGAGCTGATAAGCGTCCGAATCCCCAGGTCAGCGCACGCCAATGCTGTCGCGGCCGCGACGGTCGTCTTACCCACCCCACCCTTGCCGGTTACAAGGACGATGCGCATCAGGGGTTTCTCGGGCCGATGGTCAAGCCTCAACCTGTTGACGCAGTCCCCGTAGGGCGGTAGAGACGATCTGTTTCTCCGCCTGACGCCGGATGAAACCCGGTATGGGGAAATTCGGCTTCACCCGGAGGACATACACCACCTCGGTGGCTCCGTCGGTCTCCGTGAAGGTGTACGAACCCTCCAGCAAATCCAGGTCAGAGTTGGGATCGGCCACCCACGACATCCTTGTCGGCTGGTCGTAGGAGTAGGTGAGCTCGTAGGAAATCTTTTTGACAAAGCCCTCGAGCTCGAAGGCGGCGCGAAGCGGCCGCTCCTGTTCGTCGCGCTCCAGTACCTCCACCCGGCTCACACCCGAGGCCCACTCGGGGTATCTCTCGATCTCGACCGCAACGGCGAATATCTCCTCAGGGGAGGCATCGATCTCGATGGATTGTGCTGTTCCTTCTGTCACAGGGTTGCTCCGACACCTTGGCTGCTGGAACCCACGTTAAAACATCGGAGTGACACCAGGCCACTCGCACAACTCGGGAAGTATTCTACGATCGAGCGGATGGGTCGGATATCGCTGGACAGAGCACGCCGGATAGCTCTCGCCGCACAGGGTTTCAATGACCCCGCGCCCCGGGCGCGGGTCGATGTTCGCCATTTCCGCAGGGTCCTGGGGAGGATCGGGGTCATCCAACTCGACTCGGTCAACGTGTTCAGCCGGACCCACTACATGCCGTTTTTCTCCCGTCTCGGACCCTACGACCGCTCTGCCCTCGACCGCTGGCTGTGGGAATCGGGTGAAATGGTCGAGTACTGGGTCCACGAGGCCTCCCTGATCCCGGTTGACCATCGCCGCAGGTTTCGACAGCGAATGACATCGTCCAAGTGGGGCCTCGATCGGATCGAGCGCGACCACCCCGGTTTCGTGGCCGAGGTCCTCGATCAGGTGACACGTCATGGACCTCTCCAACCATCCGACCTGGAAGAGCCCGGGGATTCGTCTGGGTCGTGGTGGGGATGGAAGAAGGGCAAGATCGCCCTTGAGCACCTTTTTGCGACAGGCGTCCTCACCACCGCAGGTCGGCCGAACTTTGTCCGTCTCTACGATCTGACCGAAAGGGTCATCGGTGAGGAGCGGGTCTCCCTACCAGATCTGGACCCGTTCGAAGCGATGGTGGCGAACATCGAGGAGGCTGCCCGGTCATATGGCGTGGCCACTGCCAAGGATCTCGCTGATTACCACCGTGTGAAGGTCAACGACATAGGTCAGGCCATGGCTCATCTCCAAGGGAAGGGGATCCTGGAGGAGGTCGAGGTGGAGGGTTGGAAGTCTACCGCGTATCTCCACAGGGAAGCCACCACGCCTCGTACAGTCGACACCGCCACCCTCGTCTCACCCTTCGATCCCCTGGTGTGGTTTCGGCCACGGGTCGAGCATCTCTTCGGTTTCCGATACCGGATCGAAATCTACGTTCCTGCCGAGAAACGGGAGTTCGGGTACTACGTACTTCCATTCCTCCTCGACGGCCACCTAGTGGGTCGGGTCGACCTCAAGACCGACCGCAAGTCCTCCACCCTCCGAGTCAAGGCCGCCTGGTCCGAGGACGGCGTCGACCGGGCTCGGGTGGCAACCCGTCTCGCCAAAGTTCTCACCACGACCGCCGACTGGCTGGACATGAACGAGGTCTCGGTGGAAGGCGGCGGCGACCTGGCCCCCGAGTTGAAAACATTGATCTGAGTTTTGTGGGGGGCCGATCTTTGCCTCGCTTCGCTCGCAAAGTGAAGCCCCCCACACCCCCCGAGCATTCTTTCTGTGGTCGCGACCAGAAAGCCTCGCGAAGCTGAAACAAAGGATCTCGAGACCGGGTAAAACTGTCATCGCGAAGATATCGAGCCCCAAGACGAACTATCCACGCCCAGTATCAAGGCCGGAGGCACCCACTCAAGCCAGAGTCGGGAAACCCATACCACTGGCCACGACGAGGCTACGGGAGACTCCGAGCACAACCACCTCGAACCCGCTAGCGCACCCCAACTCGACAGACAGCGACTGAGTCGCGGAGTTGAGGTCGGATGGCCCCAACCACGAGAGAAGCGAGCCAGAAGCAGCCGTAGGGGGTCTGGGGGACAGAGTCACCCAGAAGAAAGAGCCCCCAGAGGTTATGGGATCAGTTCCAGGGTTCCGAGATCGAGGTGGAGGGGGCGTTTGGTTGCCCTGAAGTAGCCGACGTTCTGGCATTGGGTTTCGCCGTGACGCCAACGGGTTGCTCGGGGTTGGTGGATGTCTCCGTAGAACGACCAACGTGGTTGCAGGTCGCTGAGGTACTCCAGGATGGGTTGGGAATGCCGAGCTGGTCGTCCCGTTACGACATCGTGGTACAGGGCGGGGATCGCCGGGGGAACATGACTGCAGAGGACATCCACCTCTCCCAGGCCATCCAAGGTCTTCACCATGTCATCGTGGGTCACCTCTCCCCTGCCCTGCATCGGTGTTTCCGTCCCACCCCCGACAAATCCGAATCTCACTCCCGACAACTCCACCACCTGACCGTGGACGAAATGGACGCCGGCGGGGAGGGAGTCGGCGAGGAGACGGGGTCGGTCCACGTTTCCAAAGGTGACCCAGCCCGACGACCCCTCCAAGGCCTTGCCGCATTGGCGATACTCCTCGAGAACCTCCTCCTCCATCGCCGCCCCCACCTCGGTGCGGTTGGCGGCGGTGTGCTCTGACCATAGTCGTCGCATTTCCGAGAAATCCGACCTGCCTCGGGCATCGGCCATGAGACTGCCGAACTCCCGCCCCATCACCCGTGGAATGATCCCCTCCACCGTCCGATAATCGATGAGGTTGATCAGATCGCCCAGGACCATGATCGGGAGTCCACGCCCCCCCACCTCCGCCAGCGCATCGAACTCGGCATGGACGTCGGCCATCAGATATACCGATTCCGCCTCTCCGCCGTCGATGGTGTCCACTAGTGGTCTGTCGCTGAATTGATGCCGCGGTGTCGCCGAGGCATCGGCGTCGATGGCAAGGACGCAGGACGACGGCGCACCCGCAGCGGTGCGGCTAGGACGAGGACGCAGCAAGCGGCGTCTAGGCCCGGCGAGACTGCGCAGGTAATTCGGCGACAGTCCACTAGTTGGTCACTGCGCCTCGATCGGCCGAACCCACCAACTTGGCGTACTTGGCGAGGACGCCACTGTCGTAGCGGGGGGTTTGGGGCTCCCATTCGCTACGTCTCCGCTCCAACTCGGCGGGGTCCACCAGCATCTCCAGGGTACGAGCGGCGACATCGACGCGGACGGTATCACCCTCCGCCACCAGACCGATCGGGCCTCCCACCTCCGACTCGGGGGCAACATGACCGATACAGAGTCCGGTGGTCCCGCCCGAGAACCGACCATCGGTGATGAGGAGGACGTCTTCACCGAGCCCGGCGCCCTTGATCGCCGCCGTGATCTGGAGCATCTCCCGCATCCCTGGCCCTCCTCGGGGACCCTCCGTTCGGATGACGACGACATCACCATGATTGATCTCATGGGAAAAGAGTGCCTCCAGGGCACCCTGCTCGCCATCGAAAACCCGGGCAGGACCCTCGAAGACATCGAGTTTGATGCCTGCAACCTTCACCACGGCACCCTCGGGTGCGAGGTTGCCACGAAGAATCGCAATACCACCCTCGGGCGCCAACGGCTCTGCGGCTGGCCGGATCACCTCCCCGTCCGGTTTGGTCGTTATCTGCTCCAGATTCTCACCAAGGGTGCGGCCGGTGATGGTGAGGGTGTCGCCATCGAGTAAGCCCTCGTCGAGCAGGGTACGAAGGACGACCGGCACCCCGCCGGTCTTGTCGAGGTCCACCATGTGGAACCTCCCGAAGGGCTTCAGATCCCCGATGTGGGGGGTGCGACGGCTGATTTCGTCGAAGTCCTCGAGATGTAGAGACACCCCTGCCTCATGGGCGATCGCCAGTAGGTGGAGAACGGCGTTGGTGGAGCCTCCCAGTGCCATCACGGTGGTGATGGCGTTCTCGAAGGCCGGACGCGTGAGGATGTCACGTGCCGAGGTTCCCGTCTCCACCAGTCCCATTACTGCCTCGCCGGTGCGTATGGCGAACTCCGTGAGTCGGGGATCGACGGCAGGAACGGAAGCGGATCCCGGTAGCGACATTCCAATCGCCTCCCCTACCGCTGCCATGGTGTTAGCGGTGAACATCCCGGCACAAGATCCGGCTCCGGGGCAGGCGGCGCATTCGAGCTCGTATAGGGCCTCGTCACTGATCTTCCCCTCGGAATGAGCACCGATCCCCTCAAAGACATCGACGATGGAGATGTCACGTCCCCGATAACGTCCGGGGAGGCTGGCACCCCCATAGAGAAACCCGGCGGGGAGATCTAGCCTTGCCGCGGCCATGAGCATACCCGGGAGCGATTTGTCGCATCCGGCGATCGTGACCATGGCGTCGAAACGTTCGGCGTGCATCACGAGCTCCACCGAGTCGGCGATGGTTTCTCTCGAAACGAGCGAGGCGCGCATTCCCTCATGGCCCATCGAGATTCCATCGCTCACCGCGATGGTGGTGAACGTCAAGCCAACGCCGCCGGAGGCACCAACACCTTTCTTTGCGGCCTCCGCCAGCTCCGGGCCGGTGAGGTTGCACGGTGTCACCTCGTTGCCCGCCGAGACCACCCCGACCTGGGGGCGGGAGAAATCGTCGTCGTCGAGACCCACCGCGCGTAGCATCGCTCGTGCCGCCGCCTTGGCAGGACCGGCAGTCACATCGAGAGATCGGGTTCTGTGGTCGGTTTGGCTTGATGAGGTCCGGGACATGTCTTCATGATACGGGCGTCAGGTCAGCACTCGGCTAACGTGAACGATCGCCCCAGGAGTCAGCCCCGGAATCTAAGTGCCCCCAGTGATGCTTGAGAAAATTCCTGTCTTCAATTCTGTCGCATTCCCCGTCCCCCAGGACTTCGACCGTGTCGTCGATATCGCCAATAACCTCTGGTGGTCCTGGAACTCTCCAGGTCATCAGTTGTGGACGTCGTTAGCACCCCGGCTCTGGGAGCAGAGCCACAACCCCGTGGAGCTTCTCAGGGCGATCGGACCCGAACAGTGGCACACCCTCACCCAGTCGGAGAGTTTCACCGACCGCTATCGGGACGCCGTCACCGCATTCGAGCACTACATGGATTCCGACGATACCTGGCACGGCACCCACGGTCGCGACGGAGATTGCATCGCCTACTTCTGCACCGAGTACGGGATTGACTCGTCGTTGCCCATCTACTCGGGGGGGTTGGGGATCCTCGCCGGTGACCACCTCAAGTCGGCGTCAGATCTGGGTCTGCCTCTGGTAGGTGTCGGGCTCCTATACCGCCGTGGTTATTTCCACCAGGAGATCGAGGCCGACGGCGACCAACAGCACATCTATCCCACCCTCGATCTCGATGACCTTCCTGTCCGCCCGGTGACCGCCACCACCGGTGGACAACTCAGAGTGTCGATCGAGGTCCCTGGTCGTGTGGTGCAGGCTGCCGTATGGCGGGTGGAAGTGGGCAGGATTCCGCTTCTTCTGCTCGACACCGACGTACCCGAGAACCGTCCGTCCGACCGCCCCATCACCCACACCCTCTATGTGCGGGGAAGGGAGATGCGCTTTGCCCAGGAGCTCATTCTCGGTGTTGGTGGGGTAAAGGCCCTGGACGCCCTCGGTATTGCGCCAACGGTTTGGCACGTAAACGAGGGCCACGCCGCCATGTCGATGCTGGAGAGACTTCGAAACGCTGTCGGCAGTGGGATTCCACTCGACACGGCCCGGGAGCAGGTGAAAGAGAGGACCCTCTTCACACTTCATACCCCGGTGCCCGCTGGCAACGAGAAGTTCGATCGCGCCCTGAGCGCCAAGTATCTGGGGCCCGTCGCCGAAGGGATCGGTGTGGAGGTCGGAGAGCTCAACGAGTGGGCGTCCTCAAACGGGGAGGAGATGTTCGATCTTGGTGCCCTTGCCATACGCTTCGCCAACAACGTGAACGGGGTGAGCGCCCGTCATGGTGAGATCGTCACCCGCGATTGGTCCCACCTCATCGGTCATGAAGCCATCTCGGTGACCAATGGCGTCCATACCCCTACCTGGATGGGTCGTGAAGGCAGCCGAATGCTCCGGAACGACTTCGGGATGGAATGGGCGACCAAGCTCCTGGAAAACCCAGACGACATAAAACGACTGTCCGAGGTCAACGACTACCTGATATGGCAATGGCACCAGAACCGCAAAGACGCCTTCACCACGTTCGCCAGGGGCCGACTTCGTCGCCAGTTCGCCCGTCACGGTCAGTCACCCGACGAGTTGGGCAGCCTGGAGAACCTACTCCCCACCGATCGTCTCACTCTCGGGTTTGCTCGACGTTTCGCCACCTACAAGAGAGCAACCCTCTTATTCAATGACCTTGAGAGGATCACAGAGCTCCTCGCCAACCCGGATCGACCGGTCCAATTGGTGTTCGCAGGCAAAGCCCATCCCGCCGACGACCACGGTCAGGCCCTGATCCGTCGGCTGGTGGAGCTGTCCCGTCTGCCCCAACTGGTTGGCCATATCCATGTGCTCGAGGACTACGACGCACGGATCGCTCGCTACATGGTCCAGGGCTGCGATGTCTGGGTGAACAGTCCCCGGCCTCCCATGGAGGCCAGCGGAACCTCTGGGATGAAGGCGGCAATCAACGGCGTCCCCAACCTGTCCGTCCTCGATGGCTGGTGGGTGGAGGGGTATACGGGCGACAACGGATGGGTCTTCGGATCCGAGGAGCCCAACGACGACTGGGATGCGGCCGATGCCCACGATGCCGACGACTTCTACCGGGTGCTGGAAGAGGAGGTCGCCCCGCTGTTCTTCGACCGCGACGACGAGGGGCTCCCCACGGGGTGGATAGAGATGATGCGAAGGGCCATCGACACCTCCTTGGTGCGCTTCTCCGCCCACCGCATGGTCGCCGAGTATTACGAGAAGGCCTACCACCAGCAGTAGCAAGCACCACTAAGTGCTACGGCTTGTGCAGTTTCCAGACGACTTCGCTGGGGTAATCTCTGGCCCAGTCGGCGGTGGCGTAGAACCTCATCTCATCACCCGTCGTGGAGGTTTGGATCTCTCTCAGATCCACCACCTCGAACCCGACTCGTCGAAAAAGCTGGAACCACTCCCCGAGCGGGAGGTTGAACTCCATCCCCCCGGGGTCATCGATGGCGTCGCTCCAATCCTGGAGACCCATCCCGAAATAGGGTTGCTCGAGATTACGGGTGATCGGGAGGGATCCATCGACCGGACTGCAAACGATGGTCAGGGGGTGACTGTTGTAGGTGGCAAGTGTGCCACCCGACCGGAGGAGGCGGAAGGCCTCGGGAACCCACAAGTGCGGATCACACCACAGGACCGCCCCATACTCCGAGACGGCGCAGTCGAAGGATCCGTCAGGGGTGTCCACATCCTCGGCGTTGCCATGTATCAGGGTGATGGGCAGCTGGTGCATTTCCGATAGCCGGCTAGCCGTCGCCAGCTGAACTTCGGAGAGATCGATGCCGGTTACCCGGGCGCCCCGACGCGCCATCCAGGCGGAGACATAGCCGGTGCCACATCCGAGCTCGATGGCATCCAGCCCCGTCATGTCGTCGGGCAGTAGCCGCACCTCGTCGTCTGGTGTGTCCCATATACCCCAGACCGGCTCGTCTCTACTCCAACGATCCTCACCCGCGGCGACCCAATCACCGGCATTGTCGTTCCAATGCGCCCGATTCACGTCGAGATACTCAGTCACTGCTCCTCCTTATTCTGTTCCGTCTCTTGGTGGGACACTCAGACATGCATCGCCAGGATGGCAGCCGCCACCAGGGGGACCGCCGCCGAGAGTAGACGGAGAGGGACCTCCCAGGTCCTAAGACGCTCCTCGTCTTCGGGTGTCATCGCCGCTGCTTCCCCATTACGACGAATCTTCTTGGCCGCGTTGCTGAGGGATCTCTGCACGGCACTGAGCACCGTCGCCGCTGCGGCACCGAAGAGAATCGGCCAACCCAGGGACTCGGTTTGCGCCCAATAGCCCACAACCGCGGGGAAGGCGCCCCATGCCAGGGCGAAACCGACGTCGCTATGGATGATTGGGGACAACTCAAGTGCGTAGGCGACACATAGCAACACACCGGCGACCGCCCATGCCAGCACCCAGGGTGAGATGACGTACATTCCGGTCACGGCGATCGCCAGCGCCGCCAGCAGTCCTCCAATTCCGAGGACCCACAGGGTGCGTTCCCCGAGGGTGGTGCCGAGAGGGCGATCGTGGACCTCGTCCAGGGCGTGGGCGCCGACCCCCAGACCCACAGCAAACGCCGCCAGTGTCCCCGCCAACCGGGTCCAATCGACGTCGGGTGCGAGACCGGCCCCGATTGCCACATGTGAGAGGTGCCACGTGGTGTAGGGGACATGGAGGATGGTCCGGATATCCGACCAGGTGGATCCGCGATGGGCGTAGAAGGCCGGGAGCCGTTCGCTCATGTCTTCCTCCCCCACATCACCAGACCCCCACCGAGGGACATCGCTTGTGAGACGACCTCGGTCATTCCGGAATCTCGCCAGACATTTTCCAAAGTCTCAGGCTCCCACATCGCGCCGAACTCGATGATGCTCGAATGGAGGAACCGCCCGACCTCACCCCATCCCGCCCCGATGACGACGCCCGCCAGTGGCAGGATCCCACCGGCATACAGATCCCAGGCTCGTCGCCACAACCCGGTGGGGAGTCCGAACTCGACCATGCCCATCGATCCACCCGATCGCAGGACCCGTGTCAACTCGCCGAGGCACCCTGGAAGGTCGTCGACATAACGGAGCAGATACCCGAACGTGACCCCGTCGAAGGACTCATCGGGAAATGGCAGGCTCTCGGCGGTTGCTATCACGGGAGAAAGAGAGGCATTTCTCAGCTTCGATACCATCTCCGGGCTCTGATCCACCGGCACCACCCGACACCCCCGGGCCTCGAGGAGACGAGTGATGGATCCGGTGCCGGCGGCGACGTCGAGGACCAGCGAGCCCTCGGCCAAGCGCGATGCCTCGATCATCCTGTGACGCCACCGGGCGTCCTGGCCGAGGCTGAGGACTCGGGCCCATCGTTCGTAATTCGGGGCGATAGGAGCGAATAACTCCCTCGCAACCTCCGGAGATCCCTGCATTCCCCTGGACGCTACCTAGCGATTAGAGGTTAGGCCGCCAGAAAGCCGTCGCCGATGACGAGAGGGTCTGTCTCCCGGCGTCGGCGGTGGGAAAGCACCGCCTCCGCCACCGGCCCACCGAGACGGGTGAGCGCCCAGATGGCATGGAGACGGAGCAGCGGGATGGGATGGCCCGCATAGGCGGCCACCAGCGGCACCAGGTCTTTATCGGCCGAATTGCCTGCTGCGATGAGAGCGTTCCTTCGCAGCGTGTCCGGCCGCCTCTTCGGGTGATAGAAATGGGAAAAACGGCCGAGCAGGGTTTCGTCGTCGCTGGTGAGCAGATCCTCCAGCGCGACCCTCCCCCTGTTGGCACTGCTCCGGATCATCAGGCGCTCTCCAGGAGGGCAGGAGGTGAGACAGTCATCGCACCCGTAAACCCGATCTCCCATCACCTCTCTGAACTCGACGGGGAAGACGCCTGCCGTCTGGGAGAGGGCGGCTAGGCATCGGCTGGCGTCGATCCGCCCGTCCGGTGTCAAGGCCGCGGTGGGGCAGGCCGGTATACAAGCCGTACAGGTCCCACAGCCTCGCTCCATGGGAGAGGTAGGCTCCAGATCGGCGTCGGTGACGATCGATCCCAGCACCATCCACGGCCCCACACCGGGGGCGAGGACATTGGTGCTTTTCCCCTGCCAACCAACTCCCGCCCTCACCGCGGCGGCTCGGTCGACAAGACGGTCGTCATCGATGAGAATCTCGGTCCGGTGACCCTCGCTCTTCAATAGGGCCGCCACCTCGCCTAGGGCCTGTCGCAGGGGTCCATAGGGGTCCGTGACGGCAAAACGTGCGATCCGCCCCGAAGTTTCGGTGGTGGTGCCAGGTGAACCGCCATCGGGGAGATATGCCCTACCCGCCACCACCAGATTGCGCGCCCAGGGGAAGCTCGATCGGATGTCTGTGGAACGGGCTGGATCCTTGTAGGTGAATCCGAGCCCACCCCGAAAACCGGAGCGGTCGCGTTCGAAGATCTCCTGGCGGGCTTCCTCGAAAGGTTCCGCCGTGGTTACTCCCACGGTCACAAGACCGGCGGCCACACCGGCCTTTCTCAGGTCCTCAGTGGTGATTCGATCACCCATCGAGTGCCACTAGTGCCGAGGCCATCCTCTCCATCATCTCGACGAGGATGGGTGCTGGTGTGGCGAAGTTGATTCGGGCATGACCCGGCGCACCAAATATCTCCCCCTCAAGGAGCACCACACCACCATTCTTCTCCAGGAATTCTGCAGGTCGGTCCAGACCGAGGGCGCGGAAGTCGAGCCAACCCAGGTAGGTCCCCTCTGGTGGTGTGTGAGCAACGTCGACCAGGTCGACCACCATTTCGCCCAGGATGCCCCTGTTCCGGTCCAGATAGGCGAGCACGTCGTCCCTCCAACCGGAACGGTCACCATAGGCGGCCGTCGCGGCCAGCAAACCTGGTGTGGCCACCCCCACCACCTCACTCGGAAATGCTGTGTCCCAAGCTTCCTGGTCATCTGGATCGGTGAGGATGACCTGGGCGCATTTGAGCCCCGGCGTGTTCCACATCTTCGAGGACGCCGTCACCGTCACGGCCCGCTCCGCGGCGGGATGGTCAAGAGAGGCAAAGGGGATATGAACCCCGCCCGGGTAGACGAGTGGGGCATGGATCTCGTCGGCGATCACCCGAACGTCGAGTCGTTGGGCGAGGTCGGCCACTGCCATCAGTTCCTCTTGGGTGAAGACCCGTCCGATGGGATTCCACGGGTTGCAGAGCACAAAGCAGGTGGCCACCCCTGAGAAGGCTTCCTCCAGGGCGTCAAGATCGAGTGTCCATCGCCCCCGATCACTGATAAGCGAGGGAACGTGTATCTGGTCTCTCATCGCCCGGTCGACCATGATGAAGAACGGGTGATAGACCGGTGTGTGGAGCACCACGGGGGATCCAGGTGGGGTGAGCTCCATGATCGCCCGCCGAATCCCCTCGGTCACATCGGGGACCGGACGAATAGAAGAGGGCTCCAACTTCCAGGAGAACTCGCGCCATTGAAAGTCGATGGTTGCCCCGGTCATTTCATTTTCGGCTGCCCCGTAGGGGTAGCCCGTAACCGGCCGCTCGGCACATTCTCGTAGGGCATCTTGGACTGGTTCGGAAAGACCGAAGTCCATTTCGGCCACCCAGGCGGCCAATTGGTCGCTTCCGATATCCCCCCACTTGAGACCCCCACGACTCCTCAGCTCATCGGCCGTGATCTGGTCAAATCGGTATGTCGTTTGTCGGGCCATTTGCAACTCTTCTAGGGGGGACGCTCCCCACGGTAGAAGACGCCCCAGCCGGAGTGGTCTCCTTATTCGCCCGACACCAGTCGGAGCGGTGGCACCAAACCCTCGGCGGCGAGGTTGTCCATCGCCTCCATCTCCACGTCGGAGATCTCGATTCGACCACGCCGCTGGGGCGCGCCCAAGAGGACAGGGACGATGCACTCGTCACAGGTATCGGTGTTGGCCATGAGACAGGTGTCACAGTCGATGATCATGTCGCACCTGCCCTGTCGGTGGTCGTGGTTGTGGTGGTTGTACCGCATTCAACATGGTCGCCAACCTAACGGGAGGCTGTGACAGAAAGTTCTTAGTGCACTCAACCTCCGAGTGGCGGCCCCAATTCCGAACTCGGTAGCCAGGCAACATCCTGGGGAAAGAGGAGGTCGGCCATCCAGTCCATCCCCACTCTGGCCTTTCTCTGGATTCCGGGAAGCCGGTTGAGATAGTAGGAACGCCAGATCACCCACGCCGGGAAACCGGAAACCGGAACCCCGAGCACCTGACCAACTGCGTTGCGATGCCCGAGTGCGACCAACTCTCCGAGAGTCCGATAGTGGAACGGCGCATAGGCACGCCCTGCCAACAACCCGGGGAGATTACGACCGAGATAGCGTCCCTCACGTATGGCGAACTGGCCGGTGGGAGGTGAGATGTCACCGGACCCATCGGGAACGGCGGCGCAGTCACCAACACCGAACACCCCGGGGGCGGCACGAAGATTTCCATCGACAACCAACCTGCCCTTCTCGTTCACGGGCAGACCGATCTCGGCCATGAGGGGATTGGGCCGGACCCCCGCCGCCCAAACCGCCGTGTTCGCCGCAACGTGGTCTCCGTCCGCCAGATGGACACCGGAGGAATCGATCGATTTCACCGCCCTCCCCAGATGGACCTCCACCCCACGCTCCACCAAGGCTCGCTCGGCTGCGGCTCCCAATGAAGGCCGGAGGGTGGGGGCAACGCGATCGGCGGCGTCGATAAGTATCACTTTGGGAAGCGGTGCCGTGGGATAGAACCTGGTCGACGCCTCCTCAAGCATATCGGCCAGGGACCCCGCCAGCTCGACACCGGAGTACCCGGCACCGATGATGGCGAACCGTGTCATATTCGGGTCGGGGTGGGTGGAAGCAGCCTCCAGAAGGGCCAGTGCGCGGTTCCTGATTTGGAGGGCATCGCCGATGTTCTTGAACCCGATGGTGTGCTCCCCAACGCCCGGGATCCCAAAGTCCGCCGGGACCGACCCGAGAGAGAGCACCAAGGCATCGGCGGACAACTCGATCTCAGGTGTGTCGAACCCGGGAGCAACGCGTACCGTCTTTTGGTCGGGGTCGATATCCACCGCTTCGCCTTGGATGAAACGGGCCCGAGGCACGTAATGTCTGATGGGGGTGAGGATGTGTCTCGGGTCGATGTCGCCCGCCGCCACCTCGGCCAACATCGGGCTGAACAAGAGGAAGTTGTCGGTGGAGACGATGGTGACCTGCGCCTTCTCGTCAAGACTGCGGGCCACCTCCAGTCCACCAAAGCCACCGCCTACGATCAGGACATCCACGTTCTGTACCTCGTTCTTCCGGTGACACCGATCTTAGGTGGCCCGTCTAACAGCCAACCGCCGCCTCGCCACCATGAAGCTTTCACACGTCTTTCACGGCTGGCGACGACACCAAGCTCGCGCTGTACGCGGAGCAGACCCGCGGCGACCTGTTCAAGTACCTCGCGGCCGGCGACGAACTGACCCCGGAGCAATGGGTCCGACTGGAAAGCAGCGTTGAGGCCCTGACCGACGGCAGGCTGTCCTTCAACGCCACTCGACTGTGCGACACCGGCTGAACGCCGAGGCGGACGCCATACCCGCCAATCCCAGCGATCCTCGACCTGGCTTCGGCCGGGTCGGCAGGTGGTGGGAACGGACTTCACTCCGCGGGCGCGGCTGCGATCATGGTCGCCATGAACGACAACGTGATCGAACTGTGCTGCCTGCTGCGGGCCCGGCCCGGCCTGGAAGCGGCGATGTCCTCCTATGAGGACGATGTGCTCGCGCTCGTCCCCGAGCACGGCGGCGAGCTGGTCTCACGCGTCATCAGCGGCGGCGAGGACGGCAACCCCCATGAGATCCACGTCTACCGCTTCCCGGGCCAGGACGCGATCGACGCCTACATAGTCGACCCCAGGCGCGTGGCCATGGCCGCCGAACGCGATCGCGTCGTCGCTGAGACGGTCCTGTTCCCGGTCCGGATCTGCTGAGCCGCAAAAAAAATCCCCGTGAGGTCCCCTTCGACCCGGCCGCGTACACCGGTGCCGTGAGCCTGAGGCGCCTCATCCGACTAACAGCAAGCCGCCGCCTCGCCACCATGAAGCTTTCACACGTCTTTCACAAACACGACGACCGTCTGCGCCACCCCGGTCCATGTGAGATGCTCGATGAGTAGGTGAGAGAGCTGGATAATGGCGAACACGTAGACAAGGTCGAGAACAGTTCGATGGGTCCGACCTCGGACCGGTTGTGTCGAGTTCTCTGTACGGATGCCGTCGTCATCGGTGTCCTTTCCAGGGTTGGTGCCCGGGTGGATGATCAGCCTAACGGGGGTCATCCTGGTGAGGATGTCGGCTCAGGGTCGGTAGTCGTTCTGAGGGTTCTCCGCGGCAGTCAGTTACCAAACCACCCTATGAGAGCCTCCGACCATAAGGGGATGGCACCCTTTTCCTCGGACTCCTCACGGACTCGTCGGTCGGTGGAGACCACGACTGTTGCCGGCCCGGCATGCTCGATGATCGCCTCATCGGCAGAGGGCACGAAGCGCACCGCGACTCCGGGACCTCCACTGCGGGAATCTACTCCCTCGGAGCTATCCCAGTACACCGTGACCGTGGTGCCACGGGCGGCCTTCGCCAGGAGTCGGCCAAGTCTGGACTCGAGACGTAGCCGGTCCATCGACTCGGGACGACGACCCGCAAGCAGGTAGGAGACGTTGTAGCCATCGATGAGCCACACCCAGCGGTCAGCAATCAGCTCAGCAACGGCATCGGGTGTGTCTGGCAAGGCTGGAGGTGAACCAATCTCCTGATCGGATGCAACCAATTCCTCGGTGACGGTTTCGCGTCTGACGGACAGCATCACCCGATCGAGGATGGAGGCAACCGCCTCGGGAGAACCCGGCATCCCCGCCACTGTGTCAGCCTCCGCGGTCCCAGAAGGCTTTCTTCTCTCCCGTTCCAGAGCCTGGCGAGTACTTTCTAGCCGCGACCGGATGTCACGAAGTTCCTCCTCCATGTTCAGGGATCGCTCTTCCAGCGCAACACGGAGTTTCTCCACCTCCGCCCGGCGGGCCTCGGACCTTGCCAACCGTTCGTTTTCCTCGGCCATGTCCTCGTGGTACCGCTCGGTAGTCCCGGCCACCACGGAGTCGCGCTGCCTCCTCAGGCCCTTGATCTCGGCGCGCAGTCGCTTGATGGTCAGGGCGTCGTTTCGGCGTTGCCGCTCCAAACGGGTGACTTTGCCTGCGAGGCTGGTTTCCTCGCTCTCCTCGACCAATTTGGCGAACTCCTCCTCCCAGGTCTCCGGACGAAGGAGGAACAACGCCGAGGCCGCCTCTGGTCGCTGCGATGCCTCCGTATCGAGGGCATCGCCCTTCTCGACGACCTGGGTACGGAGCCACTCGTCCCGGTCGAGGGCATCAACCGCTCCCTTCAGCAGGGGTGGAGGGACACGTCGAGCCGATGACTTGGTCAGTGGTCGCAATCTGGCGGGCACGTCTGCGGTGTCCATCCGTTTCAACACGACCCGAAGACGCTCCACTGCCGGACGCAGCAACTCGATCTCACTCGCTATTGCCATCCCGACCCAGAATAGGACTGGGACAAGCCTCCGGTCAGGACAGACCGTACCGCAGGAGGATGTTCTCGGAGTTCTTTTCACTCCGGCTCTCAAGGAGCTTCATCGACGGCACCGGGCCGGTGAACGCGGGCTTTCCCCCACCCACGGCAGCCGACCCCACCATGAGATGGAGCTCATCGACCAACCCTCCTGTCAGAAGGTCGTTCCAGAGGATGCTGCTACCGAAGACAAGGATGTCGTCAACAGCCTGCTCCTTAAGAGCTGTGACGGCGGAATGGGCCTCGGCTCTGGCCACGATGGTGGTGGTATCGGTCCATGGCGCGGTGTCATCGTCGGTGAGCGAATCCGAGATCACGATCTTGGCGATCTGGTTGTTACGTGTTCCGGTCTCGCGGTGGATCTCGGCCACGGTCGGGTCGGCTGCTACCGCCGGTGACACCGTGGGGTCCTGTGCTACCTGGGGCCAGTAGCCCTTCAGACCGGTGTAGGTGGTGGCGCCCAGCAGCAATGTGCCTGCGGTGCGGAGCCGCTCGAGATTGTAAGAATCGAAGAATCCGTCCATGGGAAGGACCATCATGTTGCCACCCGGGCCCTCTACGTAGCCGTCCAGTGACATGATGTTGGAGACGATCAGTTTCGACATGGTGTACCTCTCTGTTGGGGACGTGTCGACCATATAGAGACAGGTGACCCCTCCGATTCATCGGTTCTTCTGAGACAATTTCTGCTCGAAGTGATCGCGCACGGCAGGGTCAATGAACCCGGCCACCCACATGATGCGGCCGTCCCTGATCGAGAGCAGGTTCACCGCCCCCAGAAAGAACCCGTCGCCGGTGTTCTGGTAGCAGGCGAAGGCGGGTTGCCCGTTGGAGCGAACCGGCTCCAGTTTCCACCTTGTGGCGAAGACCTTCTCGGCGATGAAACGACCAACCTCGTCGCGACCATCGAACCAGGCAGGGAGCGGGGGCATGGTGAAGCGAACGTCGGCGGTGAGCAACTCCAGGAGCGCATCCACGTCGGCCCTCTCCCACGCTGCGACGAAGGCGTCCGCCAGATTTCCAACCCCGTCGGTCCCCAAAGAGGCGAGCTCTGCCTGCTGTGACTTTTCGGGTATCCGCTCCGCCACGGCAGACCGGGCGCGTTGCAATGCACTGTTTATCGACGCCCGTGTGGTGTCAAGCATCGTGGCCGCCTCGTCGGCACTGAATCCGAGGACCTCCCTAACCAACAACACCGCCCGCTGCGTTGCCGGCAGATGCTGCAGTGCGGCAACATATGCCAGTTCCACGCTTTCGCGACGCTGATACGATGCCACGGGGTCATCCTCGTCTCCGGCTGGGTACTCCTCGGGTAGTGGCTCGATCCAGATGG
>WHTL01000333.1 GCA_009377735.1 Acidimicrobiia bacterium | reverse complement strand
GCGCTCATCCCACCCGCCAGCTCGCCGATGATGTTCTCGAACCCGACGGTGAGCGCAGCCCACACCAAGTCACGGCGGTCGATCTTCGCGTCAGCAACGAAGACCACAGGAGAGATGCGTGGCACCAACCAACCCAGCCAGGTGGCGAACTGGTCCCGCCACGGGTTGGCCAAGGATCCGGGGACGTGACCGATGGCGAAGGCGTCGATGGTGCGGACATCGACCAACTCGGCCCCATCGGCGGTCGTCTTGTCGAAATCGGTGACCGACAACCGAGACAGAGGTGGGAGGGTGGCCCCGTAGACACGTGGGCCCCGACGGTTCACCTCCCGCAACTCGAGGAAGTAGGGCGGGTAGCTCCCGTACCCGCCGAGCAGCCGCTGCAGGAAGGTCTCCTCGTCGGGGTCGCCGGTCAGCAACGGATTGGTTGCTTTCTCCCGCCCGATGGTGGTCGTCCGCTCCGATCCCGAGCCCACCGAGCAAAACGATCCGGCGCCATGGGTGGGATACACCACTAAATCGTCGGGCAGGGTGAACAGTCGATCCCTTATCGATCGGTAGGCGGCCCGGGCCAACGGTTCGGTCTGGTCGGGTGAGAGGAGATCGGTTCGGGCCACGCCACCGGCCATCAATGTTCCGCCCGAGAAGAGCCCAATGGGCGTGGTGCCGTCCAGGAGCAGATAAGACAGGTGCTCCGGCGTGTGCCCGGGGGTAGCGATCACACGCAGCGCCAGCCCGTCAAGGTCGATTTCGTCGCCGTCTCGGAGCGGTCGGTGGGGAAACGCCAAGCTTGAATCGGCCGGAGCCCACAACGCGGCGCCGGCTTTGACCAACTCACGGGCGCCCGATACGAAGTCGGCGTGGAGATGGGTCTCCACCACGAAGCGGGCCTGAAGCCCCCTCCGTTCTAACTCCGCCAGATAGGGGCGAGGGTCACGCTCAGGATCGACCACCAGCGCTCCACCGTCACCCAGATCGACAACATATGAACTGTTGCCCAACCCCTCGTCCACGATTGCGGTAACGACCACCAATACCACCTTCACAAGTGTTTCTTGAGTGCAGCATGGCTGCTTCAAGCCGGATAATCAAGTCCTTGTTTGAATACAGTGCTATGTTGGCGGAGAATCGAGGTTTGACTTTGACTACGACCAGTGAACGACGAGAAGCCAAGGACGACCTCTTCGAGGGCTTCGCCATCATCGCTCAGGCGCTGGCGTCGGGACGCCGTGTCGAGATCGTCGAGGTGCTTGCCCAGGGGGAGCGGACAGTCGAAGAAATTGCCGAGGTCATCGGCCAGTCGGTGGCGAACACCTCTCATCATCTCCGCACCCTGGCCCGAGCCGGTCTGGTCTCCACCCGCCGTGAGGGAACTCACATCCACTATCGGGTGTCCTCGGATGGAGTCGTCGATGTCTGGCTGGGCATACGCCGGCTAGCCACCGACCAGCTCCACGCCATCGAGGAGCTGGCGCGCAACTATCTCGGTGACCGTGACGGTCTCGAAGTCGTCGGCCGCAGCGAGCTAGAGGATCGACTCCGGCGTGGTGACCTGGTCCTCATCGACGTCCGACCCGAAGTCGAGTACGCCGCCGGCCACCTCCCCGGAGCCATCTCGATTCCACCCGATCGGCTGGGTCGCCTTGACGAGGTTCTCCCTACTATCCCCGAAGAGGGGGACATAGTTGCCTACTGCCGTGGCCCCTACTGTGTTTTCGCCGACGACGCCATCCGCTATCTCGGGCGAAGGGGACGGCATGCCGTCAGATTGATTGATGGGGTGCCCGAATGGCGGCGCGGGGGTGGTCTTATCGAGACCTGATGTCAGCCTCTTGCAGCGGGCATCGTTCGAATTGCACCCGGAATCGTCGACGTGTGGGAGCCGTTGGTGCCGGGGTCATCGCGAGGCTGACAACTACTCGCTACGGACGAAGCGCCACACCGCGGCTGATAGAAGCAATACCCCGAGACCTCCGACGATCATCACCTCTTGGCCCACTGTCATGGTGTGGCCGAACACCGTTACGCCCAGGCCGGCGGCTGTCGTCTCGGATCCGAGTAGCACCTGACGGATGGCGTCCACCCCGTAGGTCACCGGGTTGGTTTTGGAGAGGACTTCCATCCACATCGGCACGCTGTCCACCGGAAAGAAAACGCCGGCGAGAAACACCAACGGGAACACCAAGAGCTGGATGAGCATCTGCACGCCCTGTTGGGAACGAATGAACGACGAGAGCAGTATTCCGAGCCCTGAGACACCAAACGACAACACCAAGGCGATGGGGACGAGTCGGACAAGCGCAATTCCATCGAGGGTGATTCCGACGAGAGGGGCGATGATCAGCAGCATCGCCATCTGGACGACTCCCACGCCGGCCGCCCCGGCCGCTTTTCCGATCACGATCCCGGTTCGACTGAGGGGAGCCACCAGAATCTCTCGTAGGAACCCCTCTTCACGGTCAGTCACCACCGAGATTCCAGCAGAAAGGGCACCGGTGACGATCGCCATGGCGATGAGACCCGGATACATGAATTGGATCAGATCTACTCCTCCGGTCATGGTTCCAACCACGTTGGTGAAACCTGCCCCAAAGATGGCCAGGAAGAGCAACGGGAAGATGACGCTGGCGGCGATCCGGGACCGATCCCTGAGAAAGCGAAGCAGGTCTCGGTAGGCCACCACCCACACTCCTCGGTAGAACTCGATCATCGCCCATACCTTCGGCTCGGACTCTGTTGGGCACCGCCGACGTGATCCCCGTCTCTGATTTCCCGTCCCGTTAGATGGAGGAAAACGTCGTCGAGGGTCGGTCGCCGCAGTCCGATTGCCTCTAATGGTTGGCTGAAACTACGGATGAACCCCGGCAGGAATGCCTCCCCGCCCGGTACCTGGAATCTGACGGTCTTCTCTTGGATCGTCGGAGTGAGGCCGAAGCGCGATCGGATCTCCTCGGCGGCGGAGCTTGGATCCGGGCTGGTGAGGGTGACCAGATCTCCACCCACCTGTGCCTTCAGCTGGTCGGGTGTGTCCAGAGCGACGATCCGGCCCTCGTCGATCACTGCGATTCGGTCGCAGTTCTCAGCCTCGTCCATGTAGTGCGTGGTGAGGACGATGGTCAGGTCGTGGCCATCACGGAGCTGGTGCAGGTAGTCCCAGATGCGGCGCCGGGTCTGTGGATCGAGTCCAAGGGTGGGCTCGTCTAGGAATAAGACTTTCGGGTTGTGTAGTAACCCGCGAGCGATCTCGAGACGTCTCCGCATCCCACCGGAGAAGTCCCGCACCGTGTCTTTTCTCCGGTCCCACAACTCCACCAAGGTCAGCATTCGATCGATCTGAGCGTTGCGCTCCTCGGCCTTCATTCCGTAGGCGAACGCGTGAAAGCGCAGGTTCTGTTCGGCAGTCAGCGACTCGTCGAGAGTGGGCAGCTGAAAGACAAGACCGATCGATCGACGCACTTCGCTGCGGTCGTTCACCACGTCGAAACCGTCGAGGGTCGCAAACCCGGCTGTGGGTCTCAGGAGGGTAGACATCATGCTGATCGTGGTCGTCTTCCCAGCTCCGTTCGGCCCAAGTAGGCCGAACACCTCTCCCTTGGCCACCTGGAAGCTCACATACCGAACGGCCTCCAAGGAACCAAACCGCTTAGCCAGGTCACGAACGTCGATCATCGACAGCATGTCCGGTGGTTCGTAATTTGGTGCGTTCTCGTGTAATGTTTCCATGAAGTGACAACATAGTGAAGAAACTACACGATATGCAAACCGACACTTTACACCGCCTATTCGCGCTGGGCGCAGTGTTGGGCCCGGCCATGGCCGAAGGACTCTCCAAGGAGGGTTTGACAACCGCCCGAGCAGAGGTGATTTGGCGTCTTCATGAGCAGGGTCCAATGAACCAGCGTCAACTGAGCGAGGTTCTCCAGTGCACCCCCCGCAACGTCACCGGATTGGTCGACGCCCTAGAGGCTGCCGAGTTGGTGGAGCGCCGACCTCACCCCACCGACCGGCGAGCCACCCATGTCACTCTCACCAAGAAGGGTGAACGAGCCGTCGATGAGTGGAACGAAGAGAGCTCGGAGCTGGCGGCCCGACTTCTGGCTGGCATCGAAACCACTGAGCTCGCCCGCCTCGCATCCAACCTCGACCTGATCCTCCAACGGCTAGGCGTCCCGATGTCGCATCCGAATGGCGCCGACACGCCTCCGCCACCCTCGGTGAGTGCTCCGGACCCGAATTGATCGACACCATCGGTGGGATCCAGCG
>WHTL01000409.1 GCA_009377735.1 Acidimicrobiia bacterium | reverse complement strand
GCGGGGTTGGAGATCCCCACCGGCGGTGAGATCTACATTGCTGGCGAGCTTATGAACGGTCTTCCCCCAAGGGACCGCAAGATCGCCATGGTCTTCCAAAGCTACGCCCTGTACCCCCATATGACCGTGTTCCGCAATATCGCCTTTCCCCTCAAGGCGGAGGGACTCGACGCGGGACAACGAAAGAAGAAGGTCGAGTGGGCTGCGGGCCTCCTCGATATCGACCGGCATCTCGACCGCCGCCCCCGCCATCTCTCCGGCGGGGAGCGCCAACGGGTGGCGCTGGCTCGTGCCCTGGTGCGGGAGCCCAGCGTCTTCCTCCTCGATGAGCCGCTGTCCAACCTCGACGCCAAGCTAAGGGCGTCGGCACGCGACGACCTCCTCGAGTTCCAGCAGCGGGTGGGGATCACCACGCTCTATGTCACTCATGACCAGGTGGAGGCGATGGGGATGGGGGACCGGATCGCGGTGATGAACCACGGAAAGGTCCGCCAGTTCGGCACCCCCGACGAGATCTATAACGAACCAGCCGACACCTTCGTCGCCACCTTCATCGGCTCACCACCCATGAACCTATTGCACGAAACAGACCAGATCGTCGGATTCCGACCCGAGGATTTCCTTCCGGTATCGGTTGCCGAGGAGATGGGTGTAGCCGGACCCAGATTCGACTTCCAGGTCAACCGTGTCGAGAACCTCGGGTCCGACCGGTTCCTCTACGGCACGGTCCCCGGCATCGACGCCGAGACCAAGGTGATATCGCGTCTGCCGTCCACGATTGACGTTCCCATCGAGGCGGGTCGCGGTCACACCTTCACCGTGGGCGAGTCCCGACTGAGATACTTCGACAAGGAGAGCGGACTCAGTGTTGACAGGGTTCAGGCGTGAGTATCCAGGAGACCGCTGGAAACGGGATGGCCGCCCGGATGGTGCAACGTCGACGCCACCTACTCGACGACGAACGGTTCCTGGCCCGAGTGGGGATGCTGCCGGCGTTTCTCTACATTCTCGCCCTGGTGGGTTTCCCCTTCGTCATGGCGATCCTCTACTCGCTGAGCGACGCAACCATTGGGCGCACCAGCTTTCAGCTGGTGGGTTTCGAGACCTTCCGTCAGCTCTTCGAGGACCCCGTGTTTATGAAGGCCCTGCAGAACACTTTCGTCTTCACATTCGTCTCGAACGCACTCGTCGTGATTTTCGCCACCGCCCTGGCCAAGGTGCTCGTTGCAGATTTCAAGGGAAAGTGGATCGTGCGTCTCCTAGTGCTGCTTCCGTGGACCACCCCGGTCTCACTTGCGGCCATCAGCTGGCTTTGGGCGCTGGACTCCATCTTCAGTCCCATTGATTGGGTGTTGAGGTGGCTCGGAGTCATCGAGGGGAACATGTACTGGCTCGGGAGCTCGGGGTTGGCCATGACCTCGATAATCGGCGTCCACACCTGGCGGATTGTGCCCCTCGCCGCCGTGATCATCATGGCGGGGCTGGTTGCAATTCCCACCGAGATCAACGATGCCGCCGAGGTGGACGGCGCGCGATTCTGGCGGAAGACCTTTGAGATCGAGATCCCTCTGATGGCGCCGATCATTGCCGTCGCGATTCTCTTCGGAGTGGTATTAACTATCACCGACATGAGCGTCGTATACGTTCTCACCAGAGGCGGACCAACCAACAGCACCCAGGTCCTATCCAGTTGGGCGTTCTTCAAGGGGATCAGTGGGGGCAATCTCGCCCACGGCGCGGCAACCGCATTGTTCCTCCTCCCCATATTGATCGCCGTTGCCGCCCTCATCCTCCGCATGGCCCGACGGAGGGAGGTGCTGTGAGTGATATCAGGGTTCCGCACGACCCCTTCGAGGGGATCGACGTAGAGCGGAAGCGTCATAACGCGGTCCGCAAGCGACGGTTGGGACGGGTAGCCCTCTACGGATCGGCGTTCGTGTTCGCCTTCGTGGCGGCGTTCCCGTTCCTGTGGAGCGGGATCACCATGTTCAAGGAGAACCAGGACCTCTACACCAAGGCAAACAACCCGTTCTGGTTCAACATGCCCCCGACTCTCGAGCACATGAAGATGCTGTTCTTCGAGACCAACTTCCCCACCTTCGTCCTCAACACGATGTTGGTGGGCCTAGCGGTGGTGGTCATCACATTGGTGATCGGTCTGCCGGCGGCATACAGTCTGGCCCGACTCCGGATGAGATGGGGTGGCCAGATGGGAATTGCCATCTTTCTCGTCTATCTCATCCCGCCTACCCTCCTCTTCATCCCGATGTCGAGGGTCATATCGACCCTCGGTCTTCAGGAGACACTGTGGGCTCTGATCCTGGTTTACCCCACCATCACGATTCCCATCTCGGTGTGGCTGCTAATGGGATTCTTCAAAGGGATACCGATGGACATCGAGGAGCAAGCACAGGTTGATGGTTACAGCCGACTCGGGGCGATCGTGCGCACGGTCCTCCCCCTCGCCTTCCCCGGAATCGTGGCGGTGATCGTATTCGCCTTCACCCTCTCCGCCCACGAGTTCATCTATGCCCTTTCATTCGTCAAGGCGTCGGCGGTGAAGACATTGAGCGTGGGTGTCCCCACCGAGTTGGTGCGTGGCGATGTCTTCTTCTGGCAGGCGCTGCAGGGTGCAGCCGTGATTGTGGCGGTGCCCATCGCCCTCGTCTTCAACCTGTTCCTCGACAAGTTCATCGCCGGTTTCACCATGGGAGCCGTCAAGGGCTAGGTCACGGTCAGAGGTCGGTCCGTCGCGGCCAATGTGATGGGTGGGGGGAACATTCGCTGCCACCTCATGTTGTAGAGGTTGTGACCTCTGACCCGACTTTGACTGATTTTTGGGGGTTTTTGGGGGTGGCGATGCTGTGACCGGGGGTTTTGGGTTGTGATTGGGGGTCGGGGAGCGGATTTGTAG
>WHTL01000209.1 GCA_009377735.1 Acidimicrobiia bacterium | reverse complement strand
TCCTTTAGCAATGCTGCGAGCCGGTTAGATGCGGAATCACCGAGTTGGGCTAGGCGAGCTTTGACATGTGGTGTAGCTGTAATACCGGTGGCATCATCGTTGCTCGTTTCCTCAAACAGCGATTCTTCATCGGAGGTGTCGAGGGTGAGAAGGGTGAGTTGGGCGAGTTCCTTGGGGTCGACGTGTTGGCGGTCTTCCCAGACATTCAGAATCTGGGCCTCAAGACCACCGCACAGTGATAGCAACGGAGTCGGGGCCCAGCTGGGCCGATCATGGTGGAAGAACTCAAACCGAGGCTCCAGTGCCGCGGCTGCTCTAAGAAGCTTGTTCACTGCATCTTTGTCGTCGGTCCCCATCAGTTGATTCGCCACTTCGTTGGAGATCATGCCGGTGATCTCAGCGACTGCGTAATCCGTGGGTGCCGAGGGGGGTCGGAACTGCCGGGCCGATCTGGAATCCCAATCGTTCTGCATTGATCCTCGGTTTAGGGCTACCGCGATCCGACCCAGTTCGCTCAGAAGTGGGGTGTTTTCCTTCATGGACGATAGGAAGACGCGAGCGCGACCGTGACCGAGTTCGATGCTCAGGTAACAGCTGCGATGGATCTCTGGAGCGGCTCGTTCTATCTCATCGATAGCGTGCAGCCACGCGATCGCTGTCACGAGCCCCTGGATCGAGTCTGGGATGTCGGACTCACCCGACGGTGGTATGTACTCCCATAGCCGCTCCAACCTCACCGATGCAGGAAACCCGCTAGGTGTCGGATCCATGTAGTGAAGACTTTGCACCAATGAGTCGCTCAGCTCGAAGAACAAAGCTTCCCTGAAATAATCGTCGGCTACCAGGACTCCCGGTAACGTATCGTCGACCACCCTCACGTGAACCCATACACCCTGCTCCAGCTCGGTAGCGTTGGTTAGAGCCCCTTGCACAGCTTCCAGAGTTCGAGTCTTGCCTGCGCCGTTTTTGCCGTAAAGGATGTGGAGTCCGCGTTGGAGGGGTAGATGAAGCGTTCCAATGGGTGGTCGGCTGAAGACCGAGACACCCAGAATCTCGAGACTTTCTAGCGATCCATCACTCATTACGGGGCCGCCCGTCAGTCTTTCGTTCCCGGATCGTCGGGCTCTGATAGCACCACTTAGTGGGGTCTGAGCGCCATCTGAGATCAGGTCCTCCACCAGTGTCGCACCAAGGCTTGCCAGCAGGTTGAGGATGTCCTCGCAACCGAGCTCGTCGTAGTCGAGGACATTGGTGTTGAGGTCGTTGGCCAGATCTTGACCGCGGTTTCGACTGTGAACCCACTATGGCGATGTGTCAACCGGTCGTAGACCGACTCCGAACCCTCTGCTTCGGAGTTGCTCGACCACGTTTCTTAGGTTGACTTTGGCGAAGAACGGAAATGCATCCGCAGCGTTTCGGCCAGCCCACGGAGCCATAACCGCATATACAATACGAAACTCGGTGGGGGTCAATGCATCTGCGTTGAAGAAGTCGAATCCCGGTAGCCCGTGAGCGAACTCGACAACCCGCTCATGTGCTCGTTGCCGGAAATCACTATTCATCTGGAGGAGTTCGGCGGAAACAGCACCTTGAGCGAACAGATGGCTGAGACTGCTTGAGCTGAAATGACGCTTTACGTGTACGAGATCGCGCTTCGGGGTGAGAAGATCGCAGATCTCAACAGCCGTGGTGCGTCCTGGAATCCTGATCGTTCTCTGTGATCCATCGAGCAGCACGTACCCGTGGGCCTCTGCAGCTGTCTCGTTGTAGTCGCCTTCTGCAGTAGTTGGAGTTGCCGTGGGCATGTCGATCGGGACTGCCGGGATCGCATTGATGTACGTGTCCAGGGCATCTATATAGTCTTCTCGGACGTAATAGAAGTCACCTTTATCAAGGACGAAAGTGGAGTCGTCGAGCTCGACCTCACCGACCAGACAGGCCCAGAACGGCCAGGCATGTATCGTGTTAGCGTCACCATCGACTGCCAAGATGCGCCTCGCCTTGAGTTTTTCGATCGTTAGGTCCTCATCCAGCCCGTGGGCGCGAAGTCCGGTCAGGTAGTCATTGAGGCGCATTTCTGGATGGACAACCGGGGCATTGGCTGGTCCCTGACGCCTGTCGAAGTGGTATCGAAAAGCGTTGACTCTTTGCCAGTCGATGATCTCTGGAGGAGCCAGGGTCAATTCGGCCCCGGCGCCTTGATCCAGAACACGGATGATCTCATCCTCCAAACGGCGCCTCAGGTCCGGGTCTGTGACCGGTTGAATGTTGTCGATCCAGCCGAAGTCTTCTACATAGTCCTCTCGATCATGAACCGCTTGCAGTCGAAGACACAGGTTGCCCAGTTCGTCGAATTCAATGCCTAGGTCCATCCGGAGTGGATCTCCCCCGCTCACTCGAGATCCCCATTGCTCGGTGTCATGGGGAACTCCCACGGCGGCGCTCACGACATCGCGGAGTCGATCTACATCGAACTCCTCGAAAGCCGATGCCTCGGACGTCTGGGACCGGGCCCGCAAGATGATTGGGCCCCGCCTCTTGGAATCCACCGATCTGAGTCGGGCCGCGTCTACGGTCGTTGCACCGGCCGGATAGATGATGTTCAAGGCCGCCCTGAGCCCGAAGCCTCGTTGATAGCCATTGTTGGCAAGGAGAAACCTGCCGAGGACACCAAAGGCAAACGCGAACCGTAAAGTTGATTCAGCCTCTGGAACCTCTACAAGCACCAACGCACCTGGAGAGTTGCTGAGTGGTATCTCAACTTCGGCTGATTCTGTCGATGCCGATCGAACAAAAGGGCCCCACGGCGGTTCGTGAGGAACGTTCTCGACAACAAGAACGAACGCTGTGAAATTGCGGCCCGCGATAGGGCCATATTCGGCGTACGTCAGATCTCCGGTATCAATGGCCTGATGGAGGTCTTCGACGGCATGGCCTGCGATCTGGGATCTCAGTCGATAACAGGTGAGTAACGGCATCTAACCACCCGAAGGGTACTTTCACGCTAGAAGAGCCACTGTCGAATTCCAGAACCAAACCAGTTCCGTTTGTGACCGACACGTGATCCCGGGGCCCATGTCAAACCTGTGTCAAACGAACTGGGGTGAACAGACCTCGAATCCTCCGGATGAGCCAGGCACTGAACCGACAGAAACCCCCGTGAACAGCGGGATTCTCGGATCAACGGTCATGCTCGCGAACACGGACTCATAACTCATAACCCGAAGGTCGGAGGTTCAAATCCTCCCCCCGCTACCAGGAACCCCCAGGTCATCGGCCTGGGGGTTTTTCGCTTGTTTAGAAAGCTGCAAGGACACGATGGGCCGGGGAGGACGTCAATGATGCCGACATCCGGCGGCTAGTTGACTCGTGCTCCGATCAGGATGATTGGCGCGTAGGCGAGACTGAGGAGGGGCCCGTGATCGGGGATCAGGATAACGCATCCGACCACGCCGCCGAAGAGTCCCAAAACTGCAATCACGACCTCCCTGACGCCGGCACTTGCCGTCGGAAAGGATGTCAGGGCAGCGGAAAGATCGTTGGCCGACCAAAGGGAAACCGGGACCAGCGCCTCGTATCCGAACGGAGACAGGTCGGAGATCTCCTCCTCCAGCCCGGACGAGAACCCTGTACACGAGCGACCCAGGTGTCCCCCAGGAAGGCTATTCAGGATAGCCACTGCTCGAGGACACCCAATGGCCAACCGAATCTGAGCGCCCTCGAGTGTGCCGCGTCCTCGCCGGCTGACCTGAAACTGGTAGAATGGTGGGAGGCGCTGGAGGGCGCCTCCGGGTCCGCGGGCAGGACAGAGTCCACCTCCTGATCAAAGAGCGAACGTTGAAGCGGCGTCTTCCTCACGCCCGAATGCGGGTCCGGGCTGAAGGGAGATACCGTGTCCGATGTTCTTCGCGAGTTCCCTCATCTGGGTCAGCTGCGTCGTCAGGCCAAGGAGCTGCATCTTTCCGCCCGGGCAGCAGACCCGGCCGCCGTCGATGAGTTGTCGGCAGTTTCGAGTCGCGTCGATCTCAACTCGGCGCAGTTGGCGCTGGCTCGCCGGTACGGGTTCGGTTCGTGGCCTCGCCTCAAGCTGGAGGTGGAGCGAAAGAACGCTATCCACCACGGCGACATCGAGGGTCTGCGGCAACTGGTCTCTGAGCATCCTGCGTTGGCGTTCGAGGCGGTCAGCTCGTGTTTCGACAACGACTCTGCTCTCGGATATATCGGTGTGGCTCGCTTCCATGGTCTCACCGACCATGATCGGGCCGGCGAGGTCGCCAGGGTGTTGCTCGACGCCGGTGGCGCCGCTGACGGGCCAGTGGGTGCCGCGGAACCGCCGCTGGTGACGGCCGCCAGTTATGGGGAGGTGGACATGGTTCGGGTTCTCGTCGGGGCGGGGGCCGGTCTCGAGGTCACCGGCTTCGCCGTACCGGGTGGTACCGCCCTCGCCCATGCCGTCGAATTCGGCAACGGGGAGGTTGTCGATGTACTCGCCGCCGCTGGGGCGGTCGTCCACGACCTGGTGGAGACAGCCGGTGTCGGCAAGCTCGACGAGTACGAGCTTTCAGGAATTCAAGTCGCGTTGCGGGCTCGTGCCTGTCGTGCGGCAGCGGTGTGCGAACGGTTAGAGACACTCGACCAGCTCCTCGCCAGCGGGGTGTCTGTCGACGCCGACCCCGACACCGGGCACCTGAACGGATCGAGGACGCTGCTCCACGAAGCCGCCTACTGGGGCAAGCCCCGTTCGGTGCAGCACCTCCTGGCGCTAGGCGCCGACCCCAATCGGCGCGACACCGAGCACGGATCCACACCGCTCGGATGGTGTCGCCACCGCCTGGGAGAAATCGGCGTCTTCGGTGAACACTTGACCGAAGCACACCGCCATGTGGAGCTGATCCTGCAGCCCGTCACCGCGGACAGCTGAGGATGGGCGAGCAAGGCTCCGTCGATCTGGGTCATTTCATCGTTGGTGAGACGACCCGCCAGATGGAAAGGGGAAGATGGTTCGACTGGACAAGCACGGCAAATCGGTGCCCCCGCCGCTCAAGGCCCCTAGCGTCCCGGAGGCGCAGCCCGATAGCGCCCAGGTCGAGGCCGTTCGGGTGCGATCCTCCGCCCAGCCGCTCCAGCATCTCGACCCGAGAGAGGCGCTCACTCGACGGCACTCGACGGATCTGACCACCAAAGGCCGCACCTCAGGCTTTCGAGTCGGAGACCAACCGGGGGAGTGTCTCTCGCATGCGGAGGGCGACGTCGAGGCCGCTGGCGGCGGTGATGGCGGCGACGACGACGATAGCGGTGCTGATGGTGTAGAGGTCAGCGACGACCCCGGCGAGGATGGCGCCGACCGCAAATCCAATGTCTCGCCACAGCCGGTAGACTCCGACGGCAGAACCGCGCCAGCGGGGGTGGGCAACATCGCTGACAGCGGCGATGAGCGTCGGGTAGGCCATGGCGGTCCCCACTCCGAACAGGACACTACCCGCCCCCCAGTACTCGATGGTCCCTCCGAGGGCGATGGTGAGCAGTCCGGCCGCTTGGGTGAGCTGTCCGGCAGCGATGAGCGATTTGCGGCCGATCCGGTCGGATAGGGCGCCGGTGGCGAGCTGGCCGATGCCCCAGACGGCGGGGGCGATGGCGATGAGCACGCCGATGGTGTGGAGGTCGAGTCCGGCGCTGGCGTAGAGGAGGGGGAGGAGCCCCCAGGCCATTCCTTCGTTGAGGTTGTTGACCAGCCCTGTCCGGCAGGCCGATGAGAGTGTCTGATCCCTCCAGCTCGCCAAAGCGAATACCTGACCCGGAGTGAGGTTACCGTCGTGGTTCTTGTGTGAAGGGATAGCGGTAGAGGTTTCGTGGGTGACATGACCGCGTGTCTCCCGGACGAAGAGGGCGGAGAGGCCGAGACCGAGGGCGGTGAAGGCGAGACCGAGGAAAAAGGGAGCGGGTCGGAGTCCGGCGTTCTCGGCGATGGCCCCGGTGGCCCAGGCGGCGGCGGCGACCGCCCCGTATCCGGCGGCCTCATTGAACCCCATGGCGGTGCCACGTTGTCGGGGGCCGACCAAGTCGATCTTCATGATGACGGTCACCGACCAAGCCAAGCCCTGGTTGATCCCGAGGAGCACATTGGCGAACAGGATCCATTCCCAGGTGGGCGCCCACATGAGTAGGAGAGGGACCGGGAGCCCGATGAGCCACCCGACGATCAGGACCGGTTTGCGTCCGTATCGGTCGGCGAGTCGTCCGGCGAAGTAGTTGACCGCGGCCTTGGTGACGCCGAAGACGGCGATGAAAGACAGCATTCCGACCTGGGCGGCGATCCCGAACTCGGCTTCGGCGAGGAGGGGGACGACGGTGCGCTCTTGGCCGACCATGCCACCGACCAGGGCGTTGACGGCCACCAGCAGCAGGAACTGGGGGAGGTTCTCCTTGAGACCCAGCCGAAGCTGAGTCACTTCTCGGTGACCAGTCGGCCGAGGCTCTGTGGAACTCCTTTGAAGACTGCCACATTTGGGTGCCCGGACCGGGCGAGGAGGCTGGCACCGGTCATGGCCCGTTCCCCGTGTCCGCAATGCACCAGGAGGTCGTCTTCGGGAAGTTCGCCTTCTGATTCCGCCACGGCGCCGAGCTCGAGGTGGATGGCGTCTGGGCGGTGACCCGAGTCGTACTCGGAGGTCTGCCGTACGTCCACGACAGTCCGACTGCCGGCATCCTCAACAATCGGGATTTGGGATGTAGGTCGTCCTGTCTCGATCCATGCGCTCATCCCACCCGCCAGCTCGCCGATGATGTTCTCGAACCCGACGGTGAGCGCAGCCCACACCAAGTCACGGCGGTCGATCTTCGCGTCAGCAACGAAGACCACAGGAGAGATGCGTGGCACCAACCAACCCAGCCAG